>CANQAO010000088.1 GCA_947589375.1 uncultured Bacilli bacterium
TCTTTTTCTTCTTTTATTTGTTCATTTAATTCTTTAACTTTATCAACATTAATTGGTTCTTCATTTATAACTATTGGCTCAATAATTTTTGGTGCTTCAGCCACTTCTTCTGGTTCATCATAAACTGGTTCTATTGGAGTTGTTTCCGTATAAACGGGTTCCACTGTTTGTTCTGGCTCTTTATCTGCTGGCATCTCTTCAAGTTTCGCATCATATTGATGTAATCCGTTCCAAATGGCCTCAATATCTTGACTAGAAAGTTGAAGCGTATTTTCATTAAGATCGTTAACATCACTAGCTGGTTCAATAGTTTCTTGTTCATTAACATCACTAGCTGGTTCAATAGTTTCTTGTTCATTAACATTGCTAGCTGGTACAAATGATTCTTGTTCATTATAACTACTTGTAATATTGTTATCCATAGGCCCACCACCAGTTACTATATCTGGGGCCATATCACTACCATTAGGGAATGATTTCATTTGAACACCAAGTGTATTAGCGGCAACTTGCTTTTCGACTAAACTATTTTTCTTGCTTTCAAAATTACGATTATCGGCTTCTAATCGTTCAATGTCTTTTTGTAAATTTTTAATTTTGCGACTAGCTTCCTTTGACTCTCTCTTATCATCGCTATTAACGACGCCTTGCAAAGAAGTAATTTCAGCATTTTTTTCATCTATTAACTTTTGGTTAGCAGTGATTTCATCACTATAATTATTAATGTTTGTTTGTCTTTGGTTATAAAAGTTTAAATCGTTACGCATATCACTATTAATTTTTACAGCTTTACTATTAACATATGATATATTCATTAAGCTTGCTCATTTCTAATAATTTCACGCATAACTTCTTTAACTATTTCCCAATCCTCATTAGGCATTGTTTCTAATTTATAACCACCATCTGCTTCTTCAAGAATTGATGCATGAATTGTTTCCATATCATTCGCATCCTTTTCCCCAAAAGTATATAGAATATAGTTTTTGCCAGTCTTGTCTAAGCTAAAATATAAAAGTACTTGAGCTTCAATGTTTTCCCCTTTTTCATTAAGGACATTAATCTTGTTATTCACTTTTCAGCCCTCCTATTCTCTTAGACATTATAACACATTTGTCAATTTGTGACAACCTATTTTCAAAAAAAATTAAAAAAAAGAAAATTTATTTTTTCGCTTTATTTATAAAGCCGTTCCCTTATTAGGAATAAATAAATTTTCCATATCGACATTTTCTAATTGTAAAAGTTTTATTTTTTTATCAATTCCGCCAGCATAACCCGTTAAACTGCCATTAGTACCAACCACCCGATGGCATGGAATTATAATGGAAATAGGATTGTGACCCACCGCTCCACCAACTGCTTGCGCAGACATTTTACGGCCATATTGCACTTCTAATTTTTTAGCAATTTCGCCATAAGTGATAACCTTACCATAAGGGATTTCGGTTAATATTTTAAAGACATCTTGTCTAAACTGGCTCCCACTAGGTTTAAGTGGTAATTTAATTTTCGGATTTTGTCCTTTAAAATATTCTATCAACCACTTTTCCGTTTCTTTAAAAACCGGTAAGCTTTTTTCGCAAGTTTCTTCTTTAATGGTACTGGCAAAATATTTTTGACCATCTAGCCACAGCCCAATTAAATTTTCGCCATCACTACCAAGAGTAATATCCCCTATTGGTGTTTTCATTTTGTACGTATAAACCATTTACATCACCATCATTATTATACCATGATTTATATTGTAGTAAATTCTTTTGAACCCGTTTTAATTGTTTAATCCCTTCAGTTTGTTCTTTAATCATATTCATGGCAATTTCACCTAACCTAGGATCGATATTATAATTAAGTAAATTTTCACACATCAAAATAGCTCCTTCATGATGGGGAATCATTTCACTTATAAAATCTAAATTAATATCCATACTTCTTAGGCTATTATCCATTTTATAAATCATATTGCCCGTAATATTTAAGTAACCGCGCATATAATCATTTACTTCCATAGGATGGTTACGATATTCTTTAGCCATACTAGCTACTTTCTTCATTTGTATAATGCCATGTTCTTGCGTAGCTGTAATATTATTAGCCACCTCCATTAAAGGATAGTAATTAGTATATTTAAGAAGATTCTCACACATTTCGATAGCTGCCTTATGATGAGCAGTCATGCATCTAATAAAGTCTAAAGTAATATTATTGGTAACTTTACTAGTATACATTTTATTTTGCATCTCATATAAAATCTGATCATATTCTTTTAAATATTTTTTTACCTCGTTTGCCTCAAAATACATATCCGACACCTCTAATATATTATAGTTATTATACCTAAAAAAGTGTCATTAATTTTTGATATATTTTTTTAATGCCGTAAGGCTCTTTTTACAATCACTCACACCTAAATTATACATAGCTTTTAATTTTTCTTTATCTTTTTCTAATCTTTTTAAAGGAATGGTTGTTGATGGCCTAATTACAAAAAGCTCGCCCTTTTTTTCTTTTTTGATTATTTCCTCTACTCTATCATTATAATTTTGATACCTTTTATCGATGGTTTTAATTAGATTAGGATATTTTCCATATTTTAATTTAGATATCAAATGCGATCCTTTGATTTTCTTTTTACGATAATCAAGCGGTCTTGTTAAAACGACAATTATTTTGTCATAACCCAAATTTTTACAAGCTTCAATCGGAATACTATCAGCTATGCCGCCATCTAAATATTTTTTGCCTTGAAAGTTAACAATTTTGGAAACAAATGGCATAGCCGAAGTCGCACGCATTATTTCCATTTCTTCTATTGGTTTAGTTATTTGAAGATACTCCGCCTTTCCGGTTTCGATATTAGTTACTGTCGCATACATCGCACATTTTGATTCTAAAAAGGTTTTTTCATCAAAGACATCTAACTTTAAAGGTAATTCATAATAAGCAAAATCTTTATTAATAATGTTTCCCGTTGTAATTAATGATTTAAGGCCCATATATCTAGGATCATTTATATACTTTAAATTATAATTTAAAGTTCGCCCTTTTTGTTTAGAAATATAATTGATGCCAAATAAGGCCCCAGCAGAAACACCAATAATCCCATCGATTTTAATATTTTCTTCTAAAAAAACATCTAAAACACCAGCTGTATACATTCCGCGCATAGCCCCACCTTCTAATACCAACCCTACTTTCATAAAAGTTCCTTCCTTTCCTATTATATAAATAATTACTTCTTTAATAATTATACTACAAAATAGTTATTTGTGGTATAATGTAAATATAAGGAGGATAAAAAATGGGAAAAGGTTTTAAAATTGCCATCATCAGTTTACTCGTAATAATTATTGTTTTACTAGGTGTAGTTATTGGTGTGTTTATTAAAGATGATCAAAACCAAAATAATAATGTTAATAATCAGCAAGTAACTGATACCAATGACCTAGATAAGCAAACTACAGATGAAAAGACAAATGATACTACGGATAATAGTTATATTACAACAGAAAAAGCTCTAAATGTTGCTTTAGATCACGCCGAATTAAAACAAAGTGAAATTCATGATTTAAGCATCGAACTAGATTACAAAAATGATAAACATGTTTATGAAATCGACTTCAATTATAAAAATTATGATTATGAATATTACGTTGATGCCAAAACTGGTGAAATAATGTATTCATTTAAGGAATTAGATTAATAGTAAAAACCTATTTCTTATGCTTTAGAAATAGGTTTTTTATAATAGGAAAGTCATACAAGATTTTTAAAGAAAAATTAACAAAGAGTTAAATAAAAGTATCGATTATAACCCAAACATTTGTTATAATTAAAGTAACAAAGGTAGGGGGATGATAAAAATAAATAAAAACTAGAGAAATTATATTGATAAAAAACATTAAGTATAAGAACATAAATAAATACGGTGGCGACCACCGGAAACTTATCTATGGAGAGCAGTAGTGTGGGTGAAGTAGAAAAGCCTTACCGTGAGGTAAGGCAAGCCAAAATTTATTTTGACTTTTGTTCTGAATTATAATGTTTTTAATTTTGCATTTCAGTAAAAATTCGGCTTATTTTCGGCTTATTTTCGGTTTATTTTAATTTTTCAAAATATTTTTCGATCCATTTCTTTTTTCTTTATTCTTTATTTAATAACCAATCAACTATATTGATTTTTGTTATTCCATCATAATCAGCTTCCATATCCATATCATAAGTTATTAAATATTTTGGATAATGGTCACCTGTTTTTTGTAATGACCTTAGTTCTCTTTCTAGTACCTTATTATCTCTTACTGTCAATGCTACTTGAAAATATTTTAAACCATCTCTATTTTCAGCAACAAAGTCTATTTCTAAATCATCAACTTTTCCAACATATACTTTATATCCTCTTCTTAATAATTCAAGATAAACTATATTTTCTAATACA
>CANQAO010000089.1 GCA_947589375.1 uncultured Bacilli bacterium
AAGAAAAAAGATTTAGAAAAGGTCGCTAAAGGAGATGAAGAATTAATGGAGATGACTAATAAATTAGAAGATATGTCCAATGATGAAGATTTTGTTTATGGATATTTTGCCAAGGATGATGACACTTTTGTTCACGATATTGATGTAGAATATGCCAAAGAAGAAGGAGCTTCGAAACGAAACATTGAAATAGCTAAAAATATGCTTGAAATGAATATTAATATTAAAACAATATCACAAGCTACGGGTCTTACTGAAAAAGAGATAGAAGGTTTAAAGTAAACTTTCTATCTCTTTTTACCTACTAGCTGTTTTATTTTACCATGAGTTTTAACTTCAAAAACATTAGTTCCTTCCATTAAATTGCGGCCATCGCCATCGCAATTAATGGGATAATAAGGGACTCTATTGTTAAAAGTAATTTTTAGATGGTCAGTAGTAAAGGCGATATTTTTAGACCCCATAATGCCATTAGCAGAAAAAGGACTTTTAATTAAATTATAAAGTAGTTCTTTAGTATTATGCACAAGTAGAACATCAAATTTACCATTACATAAGTTAGCTTTTGGATTCACTTTCAAATGGCCAAATGATTTTCCATTAACAGCGGCAAAAAAGATTATTTTATCGTCAAATTTTTGTCCATTCATTTCGATTGTCACTTGATAAGGATCTTGGATGATACTTTTATATAATTTGTCATCATTGAAAAATGCTTTGCAACCATATCTAATGTAGCTTAAGGTGCCAATATCTTTTTTTTCATCGCTTTTATCAATTAAATATGTGCATGGTGCTAAAACGCCGGCTGCCCCAATATAGGCAATGGCATGACCATTAATAGAAATAATATCACGATTTTCAACTTCACCATTTAATAACATTTTAGTGGCTTTAGGAGCATTATATCTGGGAACATAAGTGTTTTCTCCCATGTCGTTGGTAGTTCCACTTGGCACGTGACCATATAAAGCTTTTTGCTCACCTTTTAATCTATGAAAAGCCTCATAAGCATTGCTAACAGTGCCGTCGCCTCCCATTGTTAAAATAACGTTGTAATCATTATTAAATTTGTCAATATTATCAATTATAAATTCTGGATATTCACTTTCGATAGTTGTAATTGTAAAGCCTGAATTATAAATAGCTTTAACAATTTCTAAAAAAATCTTTTTGTTAAAACCTGAGGCGTGTTCGTTATATATTAAAGCACATTTAGGTTTCATAATATCCCTCCTTGCAAAACAGCCCATATTGTAACAAATAAAAAAAGATTAGTCAAATTAACAAAAATAGACAAATTTGATATAATTAAATAGGAGATGATTATCATGTATAAAAATAAAAAACTTTTTGTTTTAGGAATGGGCAAGAGTGGTGTAGCTGTAAGTAAACTATTATGTAAAGAAGCTTCAATATTACTTACTGATACTAAATGTGATAATCAAGATTTACTTAGGGAACTTGAAGATTTAGGCATTAATGTTGTAATCACTAATAATCAAGCCGAAATGCTTACGGAACATTTTGATTATTTAATTAAAAGTCCAGCAATTTTTCCTGATAATGAAGTAGTTTTAAAAGCTAAGAAATTAAATATTCCTGTGACTACAGAGATGGAAGTGGCTTATAATATGTTGCCTAAAAATGTTAAAATAATTGGTATTACTGGTTCCAATGGCAAAACTACTACTGCCAGTCTTACTTATGAAATTTTAAAAGTGGCTGGAATGCCAGTTCATCTTGGTGGAAACATTGGAGTTCCCCTTTGTCAAATAATTAATGACGTTAAAAGTGGCGATATTTTAGTTTTAGAAATATCAAGTCATCAGTTAATAGATTTTGATACTTTTAAAACCGATATTAGTATTTTAACTAATTTAAGTCCCGTACATTTAGATATGTTTAAAACTTATGAACATTACAAAAAAAATAAACTAAAAATATTTAATCATCATGCAATTCAAGATGTGGCTATTTTAAATATGAATGATTTAGACGTAGTTAATTTAACTAAAAATATTGCGTCACAAAAAATTTATTTTAGCTGTTCTAAAAAGGCTGATATTTATATTCAAAATGATCAGATTTATTATGGTGACGAGGCAATTTGCGAGCTAAATGACATTAGAATTAAAGGTATTCATAATTATGAAAATGTTATGTGTGCGATTGGTGTAGCTAAAGTCCTTAACATTGATAACCAATATATTAAAAAAGCCCTAGATAACTTTAGTGGGGTTGAGCATCGTATGGAATTTGTTAGAAGACTAAATGAAAGAGAATTTTATAATGATTCTAAATCAACCAATAACACTTCTACGATTGCGGCTTTATCAGCCTTTACTACACCAATTATTCTTTTGCTTGGTGGTTTGGATAGAGGTCAAACCTTTGATGAATTAAATGGTCATATGGATCATGTTAAAGAAGTAATTTGTTATGGTCAGACGAAAGATAAGATCAATGATTTTTGTAAAGATAGTGGTATTGCAGTAACAATGACTAATGATTTAGACGAAGCTATCAAATTAGCTTATAATTTATCTGAAAAAGGAGATACAATTTTATTTTCTCCAGCTTGTGCAAGTCAAGACCAATTTGCTTCTTTTGAACAGCGCGGAGAAGAATTTAAAAGCATTGTGGAAAGTTTCGATGAATCGTTTTTATAATTTTTATAATAAAAATATTGCTTTTTTCAAAATAACAAGGTATACTAATAATAGCAAAATAAGGTGGGATATAACATGAAAAAACGTGGTTTTACATTAGCTGAATTATTGGGAGTGATTGTGGTAATTAGTTTACTTTTATTAATTATGGTCCCAGTAATTATAAATGGTGTCCAAAATCGAGAAGGCGATGTTGATGATACTCAACGAAATATTATTTATGATGCTACTGACCAGTTAATAGATAGTGATCCAGATCAATATCCAGAACATTCTGGTGACATATATTGTATTTCATTTCGTGAATTGGTAGATAATGGCAAATTAGTTGAGCCAGTAAAAAAGATTGTAAGTGGAGGAAATTATGATCTTGATAATACGGCTATTGAAGTTAGAGTAACTGATAAAAATGTCAAATCTTATAAAATTATGGAAGGCGACGATGTAAAAAAATGTAATAATAATGCTAATACAAATAATATAAGAATTATTACTACACCAGATAATAGTGTTTGGTCACAGACTAAAAAAGTCAACATTATATATCCTGAAATTAAAGGTGAAACTTATACACATTATTATAGTGTTGATGGTGTTGAAGAAAATATTGGTTCTACTAAAAATTATAATTTAAATACTTTTGATAAAGAACACGATTATAATATTAAAGCATGGATGAAAAATGACGAAGGACAAAAGATTACTAAAAATGGAAAAGCAGTTAAGATTGATACGACACCACCAGTAATTGGTGAGGTAAAAAAAGGAAAATGGAATAACTATGCTCGTCAAATGGTGACCTTTGATCTTACTGATGCTCGTAGTGGAATTTCGAAATATAGTATTATGCCAAGTGGTGAAGGTACTAAAGTAGACAAAGCTTATAAATTGCCAGAGTATGGTGGCAAGGGAACAGTTACAGAATTATTAGAAGAAGGAAATTATACTGTTAGAGCTTATGATAATGCGGTTAAAGATGAAAATGATTCCACTAAAAATATTAAAGAATCGGCTCCATTTGTAATTGATGACTTTACTCCACCAACTATAACAAATATTGAATTAGGTGAGTGGGATGAAAATGCAAGGCAGCAAGTTAAAATTACTATGACTGATACTGAAAGTGGAGTTGATGGTTATTGTATTAAATCAAATACAGCTAAACCAAATTATAACGATTCATGTTTTACGAAATTTGAAATTGATGCAAATGGTGGCATTGATACTGCTGAAGAATATTTAAAAGAAGGTAAATATTATGTCTTTGCTAAAGATAGAACTAAGAACGTTACTGATTATAGTATAAAAAACTCGTTTGAAGTTAAAGATGATGTTTCACCAACTTGTAATATAAGTCTTAGTGGAACGAGGGGAAATAATGGATGGTATCGTAGTAATGTGGTAGTAAGATATTCAGCCAATGATGATTATAGTGGCATTTTAGATTATGGATTTGCCAAAAGCTCAAGTGCAGCCTCTTCATTTAGTAAAATTGCTGGTAGTGCCATTAATAGTAGGACTATTATGAACGTTTCAGCTAATTATTCCCATACTGAAAACACATCGGATAGTGGTGTAAACTATTATGGTTTTGTTAAAGATAGAGCTTGGAATACTAATTCATGTTCAATTAACGTTAAAAAGGATAGTATTGCTCCATCAGTATCAACTAGTGTTAGCTCTACCAGATATAGTTATACTGTAACTGATGAAGAAGGTAATGAAGA
>CANQAO010000090.1 GCA_947589375.1 uncultured Bacilli bacterium
ACTGGCGGTGGTAGAGGTACAGGCGGTGAATTTTATGCTTTTGGTTATAGTTCAAGTCCTACCAGTGGTTATTTCTCAATACAACTAAATACAAGTAATATCTTTTATGTAAGCACTTCATATAATTTAACAAATATTATTGCAATCGTAGAATATACAAAATAACTTAAAAATTAGAAAGGAAGGATTAAATGATAGAAACATTTATAACACAATTAAAAAATATACAAAGTCCAACACAATTATTTATAATTTGCGGACTTTTTATTTTCGTAGATATTTTAACTGGATATCTAAAAGCATTAAAATACAAAAAAATGAATTCTAGTGTTTCACGAGATGGATATATCAAAAAAATGGGCTGGGTATTAGCTCTATTATTAGGTTTCGTTGTCGATTTGTTTGTCGGTACCGAAATCTTTTTATATGGTACAGCTGTTGTAATCATAGCTACTGAAGGTGTATCCATTTATGAGAATTTTGGCGAAATTGGTGTTAATTTACCTTTTGCCAAATACTTTGAAAAAATTAAAGATACAAAAAAGGAGGAATAATTATGAGTAAAAAAGGAATAGATGAGTAGTAGAGTATTAAAAAATAAATCTAATCAAATCACACAAGGATATAGCAATGGACATAGAGCTGTGGATTTGGTTGGTAATGGACACACTACTGATTATGTTATCGCGCATACATCAGGTACAGTTAATTTTTGCCAAACTGGTTATGGTAATAAAAAAGGTGCAACAGGTAATGCTAGTTATGGTAATTGTGTCAAAATTAAGCATAACGGCGGTTACGAGACACTTTATGCGCATTTAGATAGTGTTAGTGTTAAGAATGGACAAAAGGTTTCTAAAGGCCAAGTAATTGGTTATATGGGCAATACTGGTAATAGTTACGGAGCGCATTTACATTTTGAAGTAAGACACAATGGTACACGTATTAACCCTACAGGATACTTAAATGCTGATTTACCTAGTAATAGTACGGTTACTAAAAGTACTACTATCAAATATCAAGCTTATGACAATGTTAAAAACAAATGGCTTGGTAATGTTTCAAAAGGTAGTGTTAGCTACGCTGGAAATAAAGGTAATGGGATTAGTGGTTTAATGATAGACCAATTAACCTATAGAGCGCATGACAAAGTAAAAAAGAAATGGCTTCCATGGGTAGTTGGTAGATCGGGATATGCCGGAAATTTACCAAATGACATTGATGCAATACAAATTAAAAATGCTACTTATAGAGTTTATGATAACAAAAAGAAAAAATGGTTGCCTTGGGTAAGTGGTACTACTACTTATGCAGGTAATATTGGTAACTCTATTGGTGGTATTCAAATAAAATAAAACTCGGGCTTATGCTCGAGCTTTTTTTGTGGGTGATTTTGGACTTGTTTTGGACTTGTTTTTGTCTTATGAGTGCTATTTTTAGCTAAAAAAGTATTGGACAAAACTAAATAAAAAAGTGGACTAAAACCTTGTAAAATAAAGAAAAACCTTATAGTTTAAGGTTTTTGATATTTAAAATGGCGGAGTAGGAGGGATTTGAACCCTCGCGC
The DNA here is from genome assembly GCA_947589375.1 of uncultured Bacilli bacterium. Taxonomy (GTDB): domain Bacteria; phylum Bacillota_I; class Bacilli_A; order RF39; family UBA660; genus Coprosoma. Next base: position 1,568 of record CANQAO010000090.1, read on the forward strand.
CAGTTGCCCGACCTACACCCTTAGCAGGGGCGCCTCTTCAGCCTCTTGAGTACTACTCCAAATGACTTACGAATATAATTTTACCTAAAATCGAAGTGGATGTCAAGTCATATTTTGCGTTCAAAGTTAGCTATATAATTTATTGTATGCCAAAATAAAAAGCTTTAAAACATTTTAATCTTTTAGTCATAGGTACATGTAGTTTCGATTATTGTAATTTTGAATATAAAAAAGTAGGGAGGAGTGAATATGGAATATCGAGGAATAGATGTTTCTAGATATCAAGGAAACATTGATTTTACAAAAGTCAAAGCTAGTGGTATTGATTTTGTCATTGCTAGAATTGGTTATGGCGAATTTGAAAATCAAATTGATACCAAATTTGAAAGAAACTATCAAGAAGCCACCAGAGTAGGTTTACCGATTGGTGTTTATTTATATTCATATGCTTTAAGTGTCGAAGGCGCTAGAAAAGAAGCCGATGTAGTTATCAAATGGCTAAAAGGCCGCAAACTTAATTTGCCGGTATACTATGACATTGAAGATAAAAGTCAAATAAATTTAGGCAAAGAAACCTTAACCAATATGTGCAAAACATTTTGTAACCGCATCGAAGAAGCTGGCTATTGGGCCGGCATTTATGCTAATAAATATTGGCTTACCTCAGTTTTAAATGCCAGTGAACTTCAAGATAGATATACCATTTGGGTGGCGCAGTATGCCAAAGAAAACACCTATCAAGGGAAATATGATATGTGGCAGTATACTTCGCAAGGTCGGGTAAACGGCATTGATGCCGATGTCGACATGAATATTTTATACCGCGATATCTTTACCAATGTCGAAGGTAAACCTGTTCCTGAACCGGCGCCAATACCATCACTACCTAATTTAAGTGGTTATCAAGGTACTTCAATAGTCGATGCCCTAAAAAGTGTCGGTTATGATAGTTCCTTTGAAAGTAGGCGCACATTATATGCCGAAGCCGGTTTTATGGATTATTATGTCGGTAGCGCGATTCAAAATATGAATTTATTAAAACGTCTTCAAGGTAATGTTAGTACGGAATATTATCCAGTCACTAATTATAAAGGTTATTCGATAGTCGATGGCCTAAAAAGTATTGGGGTCGATAGTTCTTTTGAAAATCGAAAACGCATCGCTAATAAAAATGGAATCAATAATTATCGTGGGACTATGGTGCAAAATATGAAATTAGTAAATTTACTTAAAAATGGGCAATTAAAAAGAGCTTAATTGCCCTTTATTTTTTCCACATATTACTAATATTGGAAGCCTCGCGATACATAAAATATAAAGCACTATTAGTAACTAACTCAAAATCCCCGGCATATTCACAAGCTTTGCCACCAAAGCTCATTTTAAATTCATTAAGACCTTTATATTTAGTATCTTTTTGCGTAACGTTGCTAATACCGCCAAGATTAAATTTTTTATAACCCAATTTCGAATAGCGTCCCATAATTTTCCATAGTAGTAAATGTTTCGCATTAAATTTTTTATATTCTTTATCGTAACCATCGATAATTAAATGTACCTCATCGCCCCATTTAATAACTAGAGCTGATGATAAAATAATACCATCAGGATTATCTTTTAAATATTTAGTCGCCAAGACTAATTGTTTTTTATATTCCTCGAAGATTTTATCGACTTCTAATTTTTGATTTAAGATTTTTTCACTTTGACCACTATTTTTCATCAGCTCTTTATTTAAATCTAAACTTAATTTTTCATATTTATTATATTCTTGTTGCGTAATTTTTAAATATTCCGTGGTATCTAATTTACTATAGTAAAAATCGATTAAATTATCTTTGTCAAAAAAAGAATATAAAGATTTAAAATATTTTAAATCTCTAGGATATTTATTTTTCGTGTGTAAATATAAATAATTAAGGTCATCGATATTACCATGATAAACTTTAATCCCATCTTTATCAGCTTTTCTTATTTTAGTCCGGAAATTTTTCTTAATATTCGCAAATAATTGCGTAAATGGTAAAGCAATGTTGATGGCGACCTCAAATCGTGGTTTTAAGGCTTCAAAATAATTATTATAACCTAGATGATAAAAGCCACATTTAATAAGATTATTAAAAATCATATCGTAATTAGGATTAGTACCGATTACTTTATAATTACTATCATATACTTGTTTAACGACTAAAGGGTTTATTTTTAAAGCCGCGACGTCATGTTTGCCTAGATATTTTTTAATTTCTTTAGTAAACTTTTGTACTAAAGCAAAATCATTGTAATTAATTAAAAAACCGCGTGGTGAAAAAGCATATTTAAAGCCATTAATTCTGCGAATTAAAATTACGGCCGCACATCTAATCACCTGATTATCATCAACTAGACCTAAAAAGAGAGAATCGAAGCCTTCTTCATTCATCGTAAAGGCATATTCCGCTGTTTGATAAATGGAAGTTGGTTTAAAATTTTGACTAAATGTTTTAAATTCCATATTAGTAAGTTCTTTTAAATGCATAAAAATCTCTCCTTTCTAACCAAACACATTATACACATAAAGTCTTATTATGTCAAAATAAACATTTATAATTTTAAACATAATTTTTGAAATATACTAATTTCCTTTTTTGAAGCATTTCACTCATTCGATAGCGGGATTTTCGTCTTAGGCAAATTTCCCTTTTTTGTATATAATTTCAGTTCAGAAACGCCAAATTTGTCATTTGACTCTTATTTTATAAACATTTATTATTGATGCTTAAGGGAAATACTGTATATCTTGCCGGTGCTTGCCTACTTTTAATAGAAAGTAGGTG
>CANQAO010000091.1 GCA_947589375.1 uncultured Bacilli bacterium
CATATTTATCACCTGAAAACATGAAACATACTAACCATTTCAAAAGGTCGGCATTGTTTTTTACAAGTTTTGCATTTCTTTAAGATACATCCACCATAACAATCTGGTAATAATTTACAGTTTTTACATTTTTCATCAGTAAATGCTGATAAAGAATGCTTTGACCATTTAACGCTTTTAGTAGGATCTAGTATTACATTACCATCTATATCAATACTACCGAAACAGGCATCATTATAAGTTAAGTCATTAATGCATTTCCACATTGTTAGGTTTGGCATTAAATAAAAGAAATTATCATCAGCACAAGCCTCACAACTTTGATATTGAAAACTTTCTTGAAATATTTTGAATCCTAATTCTTCACCCATAGCAAAATATTCATCAATTTGTGTATTATTATTAGAGTTATCATCTTTATATGCATGGGTGTTATATACTGATCTAATTAATAAATTTACTTTAGAACGATATTTAGGTTTTATATATTCTAATGATTTCTTAACTTTATTAATCGTTGTATTAGAAAGATTTACTCTTAATACAAAATTAAAATTAGGATTATTTTTAGTTTGCTTAACAATCATTTCTATTTTACCTATTAAGAGTTCAAATGATGGTTCACCAGTTTTAAATTTTCTAGTTAAATCATGAGTTTCTTTATCAGAGTCTATTGTTATTTGTAGCATCTTTAAATTATAAGATAGAAATTCATCTAACATTTCTTTTGTTAAAAGTGAGCCATTTGTTACGATTGAAGAAAAATAATCGTAATCGTTATTTTTAGAATCTTCTTTAACCCATTTTAAAAATTCTAAACATTCTTTAGCATATAATAATGGCTCACCACCAAATAAACTAATTTGTACACATTGATATTTTTTAAAATTATTTTTGGCAAACTTTTTAAGTGCAGAAAAATATTCTTTTATATTTTGTTTACCACATTCTAATCCTTTTTCAAAACAATATGGGCAAGCAAAATTGCAAGCGAGTGATGGAACTAACACAATATTTAAAAATGTTTTATCATAATATTTTTTTTCAAAAATATATTTAATTTCAGCGAACTCATCTCTTTCGCTATCAATAATAAAGCCATTATCAATTAATATTTTTTGTGTATCCTTATCAAGTTTCTCAAAAGCTTTAATATTTTCAAAAGCATCAGTATTAGAATCTTTATCAAGTATTAAACTAGCTTTTGTATAAGAGTTATATGCGATCTTTTGATTATCAAATTTCCTGATTATATTATATTTACTAACTTTGTACATATATATTCCCCCTTTAAATTTTGAAAAAAAGAGTGACTTAAAAATCACTCTTTAGCACATACCATTACCAGTACATCCGCAAGCATCTAGCAAGGCATTAGCAAGAACCATTTTTTTTGAATCAGTTAAATCATTTATGCTGTTTTTAGCAGTATTAACTTTCAAAATTTTCATAGTTACTTCCTCCTTTGCTCTATACAATAACACGAAAGTAGAATAATGTCAAGAAAAACAAAGGCTTTTAATTTTAATTATTATAAACAATCAACTGATGCTGAGCTCTAGTACATACAACATAAAAAAGGTTATTTTCATCATGGGTATATTTGTTTTTAGGACTATTATAGGCAATTACACCATCAAATTCTAATCCTTTAGCCATATATGATGGTAGTATGGCTATAGAACTTTTATCAATATTATTTTTAATGAATGAAATATCGGTATTCTCACTTGTTAATGAATTATACAAAGTATTAGTTTCTTTTTTATCTTTTGTTATAATAGCTATCGTTTTCAATTTATTTTTTTTCATTATTTCAATATCACTAATAATTGATTTAATGTTTTTATCATTTCTTGTAATAACAGGAAAACCATTTTTACCACGCATTGAATAAATACTGCTTATATTCAAAATTTTGTTGGCATAATCAATAATTTCAGCACTTGATCTATAAGTTTTATTTAATTCAATATAATTAGCTTTACCATCGAAAATATCATTTATTTCATTTAATGATTTATATTCGCTATATGGATTAATAGCCTGATTGATATCTCCGAGTATAGTAAAATAAGCATAAGGAAATATTTTCTTTAATATGAAAAACTGCAATTTTGAATAATCTTGTGCCTCATCAATTACAATATGCTTAACTTTAGTATTATATGGATATCCATTTAATTCAAAATATATATAGATAATATTTACTAAATCTTCATAGTAGATTTTTTTTGATAAATTTCTATTTATATTTTGTTTTTCTAAAAAGTTTTTATAAAGTTTAATTGGATCTAACTCCATATCAAGTTCTTTTAATAGTTTTGTTTTAATTTTATCTTTATTTCGGCTGATAGAAACAGCTAAACTATTACAAATATATTCAGAAATTGCTGACAATCTTTCTAAAATTGGCAATTTTTTGTATTTATTTGTAAATAGGTCATTTAATTCAAAAGTGTTAAATGTAAATCCATTTATCGTAATATTTTTTTTGAAAACTGATTTTTTGTAAATATCTTTAATAAATACATCTAGATTTTCTTTAGAGAAAGGTATAGAATATTCATCATTATTATAACTACGTTCTAAAAAATCAGAAAATGTTTCGACATTTTTCTTTTGCTTTAGATAGCTACCTACAAGTTCATTAAATGTAGTGTTTAAAACATTTTCTTCACCAAGTTCAGGAAGAACGTCAGAAATGTATTCAGTAAATATGTCATTAGGGGAAAATATTAAAATATTATTATAATTTAAATTTTTTTCTTTATATAACAAATATGCGATACGATGAAGAGCTACTGATGTCTTACCACTACCAGCAATACCTTGTACTATTAAATATTTATCTTCAGTATTTCTAATTACTATGTTTTGCTCCTTCTGAATAGTGGTAACAATATTTTTCATTTTTTCTGAAGAATTCGATGATAAAACTTCTTGAAGTACCTCATCATTAATATTAATATCACTTTCAATAATTCTTTTAAGTTTTCCTTTTTCTATTTTATATTGCCTTCTGAGTTTAATCTCGCCAGTAATTGTTCCAAGTGGAGCTTCATATTTTGCTTTACCAATAGTATAATCATAGAACATACTTGAAATAGGAGCTCGCCAATCAAAAATATAATTATATCCATCATCATATAAACTATTAATACCAATATATACTTTAATTAAATCATCATCAGTTTTAAAATCTATTCTACCAAAATAAGCTGAATCTAAAATTTTTTTATAATTATATATTTGCCTAATTTGGTCATTAGTTCTTTTTACTTGATAATCAGTATCATTTAATAAATTGCCATATTCTAGTTCATCCATAGACCCGCATTCAGTCCAAATATATTTTTTTAATTCGAAAATGTCAGACTTTTCTTTTTCCACTCTGGCATCAATTTTTTCTATTAAATGGCTTGCTAAAGATTTTACTTTATCAAGATATTCTATTTCTTCTTTTTCTGTTTTTACACTTAAGCTCATAGTTATCCCTCCATTTAATACATTCTATTATATTTTAACATATTTACTTGTATAGTCAACTTAAAAATATGTGACAATTTGTCAATTTATATATAATATAACTAATTGATAAGGATTTATAAATTATGACTATTCGAATATATATTGTGGATCAATAGGAACAAATGACCTTGTTTTATCATTATCAGTTCGCAATTGTCGAAAATCCTATTATTTTCATAGTAAATTTGAAATAAAATTATTAAAAACTGATATTTGACGAGGCCGAAAAAAAGGCCGAAATGGAGCAATTTTATTTCAAATTAAAACAATCTATTTCAAGTCTATTTTTAGTAAATCAAATAAGTATCATTTTGCCAACCCCTTATATTACAAAGCAATTTGAGCTTATTTAAGCTGATTTGATTTGAAATGAATTTAATATGTTTTTAAGGCTCGGTGCTTTGTGGTTCCACCATGCATCGGTTCGAATCCGATATTCCGCCCCATATAAAAATAAAAGGTAATCTTATTAAAAGGTTACCTTTTTGTGTGAAATTTTAGTGTAATTGTTTATAGTATTAAATTAGTTGATTGAAAATATGTTCTAAATTTAATAAAATTAAGCCGAATTTTTCTAATTTTTTGTTGAAAGGCCGAAAAAGAGGCCAAAATGACATTAATTTTTTTCGCAGGAAAACAATTTATTTTAAACCTATTTTTAACAATTCACTATGTTATAAAATGATTTGAGTTGCTTTGTT
>CANQAO010000092.1 GCA_947589375.1 uncultured Bacilli bacterium
TAGTTCTTTCATTAAATTAACTTTATTTTGTAGTCTACCAGCGGTATCGATTAAAACCACATCGTAGTTTTCATCTTTGGCTTTCGTGACGCCGTCATACATCACACTAACAGGATCAGCGTTTTCTTTGGATATAACTTCAATTTCTACGGTCCTGCCCCACTCAATTAATTGATTTATAGCGCCAGCTCTAAAAGTATCGCCAGCTACCATTAAAACTTTTTTACCTTCATTTTTTAATTTATGGGCAATCTTACCAATGGTAGTCGTTTTACCCGCCCCATTTACTCCCACAAATAGAATAATGGTTGGACCATTTTCATTATAATTTATTTTATTGACAATAATATCATTATTAACATAAATAATAAACATTTCATCGACGATAATATCTTTAAGCTGATTGGAATCGGTAATATTTTCTTTTTTAACTCTTATCTTTAGTTTATCGATAATATCCATCACCGTATTTACGCCAATATCGGCCATAATTAATATTTCTTCTAAAGCTTCAAAGTATTCTTCATCGACTTTTTTATGGCTTTTATTTAAATTAATAAGCGAATTTAAAAAGTTATTACGCGTTTTTTCTAAGCCTTTATCGTAAAGTTCAACTTCTTCTTTTTCTTCTTTTTTAAATATGTTTTTAAATTTATCAAATAGTCCCATCATATCACCTATTTTTGTCTATTTTCATTTTACACTATTTCGCCTTTTTTAGCAAGGAAAAAGCATTAAATAATTAATGTTTTATTTCAATTATACCCTCTTTGATAAAATTAAAAGACGTATAATGTTTTAAAAGTCTAATTAATCTAAATAAGGCTTCGTCTTTGCCCTTACATTCCAGCATTACATCGATATCGGTGTGATATAACGTTAAAATGTTTAAAAATAAGATAAAATCAAAAACATCTATATATTCACTATGGCTTCTTTGTTCTCGTTTATTTTTTGCGGAAGAAAAATGCATTTTCGGTGGTAGACCCGTATTTTTCCAAGTACCGATAATTCGCGGTAAGTAATCATGAATATTTTCGCCTTCATTATGACATTTAAAATGGTGATAGTCCAAAACCATCGGAATATGCAGTTTTTCACAGACCGCTAAAACATCTTTAACGCCATATATTTTATCATCATTTTCTAAGACAATCATATCTTTAATTTCTTTTGGTAATTTTTTAAAGTTAGCGATAAACCTTTTTAAAGATTTGTCTTTATCTTCATAAGCACCGCCGACATGAAGAACCATTTTACCCTTTATCTTCATTGCGGTGAAGATTTGATAACAATAATTTAAAATTGCTAGCGTATTTTCATAAACTATTTTTTTGGGACTATTTAAAACACAAAACTGATCTGGATGCATATCTACGCGCATATCGTATTTTTTAATTAAAGCCCCAATTTCAGCCCACTCTTTTTTATAGGGAGTAATATAATCAAAATCGACCTTTTGATGTGTAGCTAAAGGCACTAATTTCTGACTCATACGATAAAAATGAATGCCATTTTGATAATTATAATGTAAAATTTCTTTTAAAGCTTTAAAATTTTCTCTAATAATTTGGTCTAATTTTTGTTTAGCTTTTTCATTATTTAATTTTTGAAAATGCGTATAAGTAAGCGTTTTTGAAGCCGTCATATTTAAACTTAAAGCAATCGCGACATAACCTAGTCTTATTTTCATAATATTTCACCAGTTTTATTATGGTTATTCTAATATAATCTATTCTGTTTTTAGTTTGACAATCATCATTCAATAATATATAATACCTTAATGCCAAAAACCGTTAAGTGATATTATAATTTAACAATTATTTATTTCAAATATAATAAAATATGATAAAATTAAGATGGGAGGTTTATTTATGTTTAAAAGTTTAGATATTTTAGACGAAAAAGATAAACGTCTTCGTAAAATCAGTAAAGAAGTAGCCTTGCCTTTAGATAAAAAAGACAAAGATACTATCGATAGAATTATCACGCAGTTAACTTATAGCCAAATTGAGGAAAAAGCCGAAAAATATAATTTACGTCCAGGCATGGGTCTAGCTTTCCCTCAATTAGGTATGCTTAAACGCATAATTGTGATCGTTTATGAATACGAAGAGGGAAAATTTGAAAATTATGTCGTTGTAAATCCGAAAATTATTAGCCATTCTGAAGAGATGGTAGCTTTAGATACTGGTGAAGGATGTTTAAGTGTCAACCGGGAAGTCGAAGGACATGTTCCGAGATATGCGCGCATCACGTTAACTGGATATGATCCTGATGGAAACAAACTATCACTTAGATTAAGAGAAGAATTAGCTGTTGCTTTTCAGCACGAAGTTGATCATTTAAATGGTATTTTGTTCTTTGATAAAATTGACAAAAAGAAACCATTTTTTACCGAAGATGAAATCCGATTAATTTAGGAGGGGCCTTATGAAAACAAAATATAAATATTTAATTTTAATTTTTTTAACTATTTTTGCGTCAGTCTGTATTTATAGATATGTCGAAGCTTCAACACCTGTTGACACGAAAGATGATATTTTAGCTTATCAAAACAATAAAGAAAATGAAATTATTAATAGTGGCACATATACGATTAATAATCCCAAAGTCGTTTTAAATCCTTATGATATTTCGCCGCTTACCGCCGTAGTTGTTTTTAGTACCAACGACTTAGCGTCAGCTACTGTAACAGTTCATGGTAAAGATGGTGATCAAGATATCGTCAATACTTTTTTACCTAGTAAATTGCATGTTTTACCAATTTATGGATTATACCCTAATTTTGAAAATACCGTCACAATTACTTCTAGTGGTGAAACCCAAACGATTAAAATTCAAACGAATGATCTCCCAAGTAATATTAAAAATATCGAACCGATAAATGGTGCAGAAGGTAATGATTTTTATTTCACGACTTCTTTGAATAATGTACCTATTGGTTATGATTCAAATGGACAAGTTAGATGGTATTTAACCTCTAATTATGGTTTTGAATTTATAAGATTAAGTAATGGACATATTTTATTAGGTAATGATTCTTTAATAAAATCACCATATTATCGTAATGGTTTAGTCGAAATGGACATGCTTGGGAAAATTTATTTTGAATATAATATTCCTGGTGGTTATCATCATGATGTCTTCGAACTAGCCAATGGTAATTTACTTACCTTATCTAATAATCCAAACAAAAACACTGTCGAAGATTATATCGTCGAAATCGATCGCAACAATGGTCAAATAGTCAAAGAGATTAATCTTTCTAAATTAATTTCTCATGATAAAAAAGCCGACTGGCTCGGTTTAAATTCCATTGTTTATGACGCTAAAAGTAATTCTATTATCGTTTGCGGACAAAAACAAAATATGCTTATTAATATCGATTACTCAAGTGGTGAAATTAACTGGATCATTGGTGATGCCCCTAAAAAACTAGAAAAGTATTTACTTACTAGTACGAATGAAATTACTAAACCTAATAAACCGCAAGGTTTAGTCATTACTAATGATGGAAAATTAGCTTATGTTAGTGATGATAAAATTATCATCTATCAAATTGATGCGGTGAATAAAACAGTCACCCAAACTAATGAAATAGCTTTAGAAGATAAAACTGATAATGTTAATTTAGATTATACTAATGACCATTTTATCATAAGTCAAGGCACCAAAATTAAAAAAGCATCTGACGATAGTACGACGCTCTTTGAGACTGACTATGATATTTATAGCGTTAAAAACATGAAACTTTATGCCGGTGATGTCTATATGGTCGGTTCTGGTCAAAGATTAGGTAGTATGGGCATTAGTAAAACCATTGATAATTCTATCTTACTTTGGAAATTAGATCGAGATATCTTTAAAAAATACGATCTAAATCTTTACAAAGACGCTAATCGTTTAGTCGTTAGTGGTACTTTTAATAAGAATGATAAAGTCGAAATCATTTTAGATAATATTTTAAATAAACATACCTATAAGGTCGACATTGATAAAACTTTAGCCGAAAAAGGTAAAGTAAAAGCTTCGGCTTATATCAATGAAGAAGGTTTAGATGGTAAATACTATATTTATTTAAAAATAAATAACGACACTTATAAGTTAGAAAAATACGCCATATTCCATTAAAAAACTGACTATTTTGAACTGAACCCCAAAAGTTGGACAGTTTATAAATAGTTTCTAATTAGAGGATTGTAACCTATAATTTACAGG
>CANQAO010000093.1 GCA_947589375.1 uncultured Bacilli bacterium
CCCTTAGTAAAGAACAAATACATCATAATACCTTATCGGGATTACATGCTGGCACGAATATGGTATTAATGCATGATGCGGCCACAAAAAAAACGACAGTTGAAGCTTTACCGGATATTATTAAAGAAGCTAAAGCTCAAGGCTATACCTTTGCGAAAATAACTAAAGATACTAACGAAATTCATCATCACGTTAATAATTAAGCCATATAAACATTTGACAACGTTGATAAAAAGTTATATAATGTTTCATGGTGTTAAACCGGGGGTGATTAAAATGACAACACGCGAAATTATTAAAGAATTAGAAAAACAAAAAGCGATGTTAGGAACTGGTGTTTTTGATATCGAATTATTAGAAAAATACCTTAACCTTTCAGCCGCTGAAGTAGAAAAACTTAATATAGATGTCCATGGAATTGGTTCTACTAAGCAAATTGTGAATCGTTTTCAAAGACTAAAGCCATATAAATTTACTAAACCTAATTTTATTAGAATCAAAGGCGAATGGAGTGTTTTAACAACCATTACCCATAAAACCGATTTGCCTGTCAATATCATAGTTGAAAAAGATTACGTTAAAAAGCATCAAAAGATGCCACGTTTTCATAAAATTGATAAAGCCGCTTAAGGCTTTTTTCTTGTTTATCATAAAAATAAATGATATAATTAATAAGGATAGTCGATATAATTATAGTATGGAGGTTAGTTATGTTATTAATATATATTATTTTAGGAATGATTCAAGGATTTACGGAACCAATTCCCGTATCTTCATCAGGACATTTAGTAATTTTTCAAAATCTTTTTGATTTAGATGCTTTAAACGATTTAAATTTTGCAATCTTTTCTAATTTTGGTAGTTTACTAGCCATTATCATTATTTTTAGAAAAGATATTGCCAAATTGTTTTTGGATTTTGTAAATTATATTAAAAGCCGTAATGATCAATATAAAAGTGGTTTTAAATATGTTCTCTTAATTATTCTTGGTACCATTCCTGCTGGTTTATGCGGCTTACTATTTAACGATATTATCGAAGAGAATTTAAGTAATGTTAAATATGTGGGAGTTGCCCTTTTAATTACAGCCTTATTTCTATTTTTAATTAGAAAATTAAAAGGTCGTAAAACTGATGATAAAATCACGGCTATTGATGCTCTTAAAATTGGTTTATTTCAAGTAGTTGCTTTACTGCCAGGCATTAGCCGAAGTGGCGCGACCATTGTTGGTGGCATGTTCTCGGGTTTAACTCGCGAAGCCGCTTTTAAATTTTCATTTATGCTTTATATTCCAATTAGTCTAGCGACGATGATTTTAGGAGTTAAAGATGTGGCTGAAAGTAGTATTGATTTTAATCTTTTAATAAGCTATATTTTAGGAACTATTGCCGCCGCCGTGGTGACATTCTTCTCCACAAAATGGTTTAAAAACATTATGCTTAAAGGGAAACTTATCTATTTCGTATACTATTGTTTAATTGTTGGGGCCTTAGTTGTGTTATTTTTATAAAAAGTGTTAAACATTAAGTTTAATGCTTTTTTCTTCATTTACTAATTAGTATTATCCGTGATATAATGGAATTGGTGATAGAATGATATATCTTTTTTATGGCAACAAATCATTTTTAATTAAAGAGGAAATAAAAAAAATGGCAGGAACTTTTGATGATGTAAATATCAGCAAATACGATTTAGAAAACGATTCCATTAATATGGTTATCGATGACTGCATGACTTTATCACTTTTTGATGATAAAAAACTCATCATTTGTGAAAATGCGAATATGTTTACGGCTGGTTCTAGTAATGGCAGTGAGCATATGGAAGCTTATTTAACTAATCCCAATCCTAATACCACGCTTATTTTAACAGTTAATCATGAAAAATTAGATGAACGCAAAAAAATCACCAAATTACTTAAAAAAGTAGGCACGATTAAAGCTTTTAATGATGATATTAACTCTTTTGATTTAGTTAAAAACGAACTTCAAGATTATCACATTTCTTCTAGTTTAATTAGCCTCCTAATCGATCGGGTGGGGAAAAATCCGCTTATTTTAAAAAGAGAAATTGAAAAATTAAAATTATATAAAGAAAATAAAAATATCACGGAAGAAGATATTTTAATGGTCACGCACAAAAAAATCGATACGGATATTTTTAAGTTAATCGATTATATAGTTCAAAACGATAAAGATAAGGCTTTAGAATTATACCAAGAAATGGTCATTCAAAACGAAGAGCCCATTAAAGTTATTATTATGTTAGCTAATCAGTTTAGACTTATGTATCAAAGTAAAAACCTCCTTAAAAGGGGCTTAAGTGAGAAAGATATTGCGGAAACTTTAAAAGTACATCCTTACCGTGTAAAATTAGCTTTACAAAATGGCCGTAAATATTCTATAGATATCTTACTAGATTATCTTTCTGATTTAGCCGATATGGATATCGATATTAAAACGGGTAAAATCGATAAAAACTTAGCTTTAGAATTATTTATACTAAAAAAATAGGGTAATCCTATTTTTTGTTTAATTTATCATAAATTTGTTTTATCGCGATTTCATATTTACTAGATTCTTTAGGCACGTAATACTTTCGATCAATTAATTCATCTGGTAAATATTGTTGTTTTACATATGAACCTTTATAACTATGTGGGTATTTGTAATCTTTCGAAGTTGTTTTTATATGATTCGGTACTTTGCCGACATTACCTTTATAAATATCATTTAAAGCACTATCGATAGCCATAATCGCACTATTGGATTTTGGTGATAAAGCCATTTCAATAACAATTTCGCCTAGAGGAATCCTTGCTTCTGGTAAACCTACACGTTCACAAGCGGCAATGCATGCTTGCAAATGGGGACCGATACTCGGATTAGCTAGACCAATATCTTCATAGGCAATAACACTTAATCGCCGGAAAATAATATCTAAATCTTCGGCGGCAATTAAGCGCGCTAAATAATGTAAAGAAGCATTAACGTCACTTCCACGAATCGATTTTTGAAAAGCACTAATGACATCATAGTAACCATCATCATTTTTATCGATATATAAGCTTGGTTTATTATTAATTGCCTTGATAACCTCTAAATCTACTTTACCATCTTTAGTCGCATAGTAAGCGACTTCTAACAAATTATAAGCATATCTTAAATCACCACCCGCTAAAGCCGCAATATAATCTAAAGCTTCATCGGTAATTTTAATTTTATCGAGCTTTACTAAACTTTTATTTAAGCCTTCTTTAATATCACTAATCGTTAAAGGTTTAAATTCAAATAATTGACACCTACTTCTAATAGCGGGATTAATCGAATGATAAGGATTAGCTGTCGTCATGCCAATAAGGGTGACAATTCCATTTTCTAAATAGGGCAATAATAAATCTTGTTTATCTTTATTTAACCGGTGAATTTCATCCATAATTAAGACAAAATTATCGTTTTCTTTAGCTTTGTAAATCATTTCATCGAAATCTTTTTTACTATTGATAACAGCATTTAAAAAGCCGTGTGGTAAACCGAGTTCATTAATTATCGCATACGCTAAAGTGGTTTTCCCCGTCCCTGGTGGACCATATAAAATCATCGAAAACAACTTTTTATTACTGATTAAATTACTTAACACTTTATTCTTACCAAGCAAATGTTTTTGACCAATGACCTCAGATACTTTTTCCGGTCTTATGTCATGCGCTAAAGGCTGCATAGTTATCACCACCATTTATATTATAACATTTTTGTTTTGATATAGAAAATAAAACTTTATTAAAAAGGTTTTTTGTTTTTATGTTTATGTTAAGGATTTAGTTATGTTAAGGATTTAAAAAGAACCCCATAAAAATATAGGATTCTTAAATTTTTCCTTAACATAATTTTTTTGTTATTTCATGTTATTTTTTAACCAATTATCTAAATCACATTTAGGTCTTACATTTTTCAAATAATCAAGTAATGGGTATTTAACTTTATCTACAAGAGGTAAAGTTAATAAATTATCTGTTTTGTATTGGATTATCGATATTTTATTTTCATTAAAATCAATATTACTTAACTTTAAATTAACGACATCACTTATTCTTAATCCTAAATAACATATTAAACTTAATATTAAATAATCTTCTTTACCTTGTTTAGTTCTTATGT
>CANQAO010000094.1 GCA_947589375.1 uncultured Bacilli bacterium
CTTTTTTTCTTAAATTTTCAAAATTTCCTTTTTTGTTTATTTTTTCATGCGAATTTCCCTTTTTTGCACACAAAAAAACTGAAGCTAAGCAGTTTCAGTCTCCTTTTTATATTCATAAGCAACCTTATCTAAAGCTCTTATAAGACTTTGAATTTCCTCTTCATTTTTAACTCTAGCCCCACTGGCATAAATATGTCCCCCACCATTAAACTGCGTAGCTACTTCATTGATGATTGGACCTCTTGATCTAATCGATGTACGATAAGATTTTAAATCACTATCATAAGTAAAAGTCACCCAAATAAGCATTTCATTAATATGATTAAAATTATTAATCATATTACCAGCCATGGCAGCATCGACTTCATATTCGTTTAAAATATCTGGGGTAATAACAATATACCCAACATTGTTTTCAGTAATACTAAAGTTTTGTGATAAATAACCTTGAAATTTAATTTCTTTATAAGGCCTCATATATAAATCATTATATACTTTTGTAATATCCAAATTAGTTTCTCTTAAAAGGGCACTTACAATATCAAAAGTTTTTGGTGAGGTATAGCTAAACATAAATCTATTCGTATCCGCGACAATTCCCGCATATAATTTTTCAGCTGCTTCCTTATTTAATTTTAATTTGGTTTTTAAAGCTAGTTCTACTACCATTTGGGAAGCTGAAGAAGCCTCATCATCAATCCATTCTAATTTACAAGTTTTTTCAATAAATGGATGATGATCAATTTTGATACTATTTTTAAATTTACGAATATCAACACCATCAACTCTTTTAAAATCTGGCGTAAAAATTTAAATTTACTAGTTGGCATTCCAACGACATATACTTCTTTATCTTTAAAAGTATTTAAAATAATCTCTTTAAGGCCAATGGAACTACCTAAGGCATCCGGATCAGGTCCCACGTGACGCGCAATAACAATTTTTTTGGCTTTTTTTATTTGGTGATATATTTGACCATATATATTCATAAAATCACACTTTCTATTTTACAAACGTATAAGTTTCTCTGGCAATCATTAATTCTTCATTCGTTGGAATAACGTAGCATGGTACTTTAGAATCAGAAGAGGTAATGATTCCTTCTTTTTGATCTAAATAACTAGCTATTTTATTATTTTCATCTTTATCGATTTTTACTCCTAAACATGAAATTTTATCAAGAACTTTTTCTCTAAATTCACGGCCATTTTCGCCAGTACCTGCGGTCATGACAATAGCGTCGACTTGGCCTTCTAATTCGACAAAATATTGAGCGATATAATTAACGATTTTTTTCACATAAATAGTATTTGCTAGAGCGGCTTTTTCATCGCCTTTAGCCTCTAAATCTTCGATATCACGGCAATCGCTACATTTTTCACTAATACCAAGTAACCCACTTTCTTTGTTTAAAATATTATCTATTTTATCAATATCGACATTTAATTTTTTCATTATATAAGGGATCATGGAATAATCGATATCCCCACATCTTGTGCCCATAGTGA
This sequence comes from uncultured Bacilli bacterium, assembly GCA_947589375.1. Lineage (GTDB taxonomy): Bacteria > Bacillota_I > Bacilli_A > RF39 > UBA660 > Coprosoma. Next base: position 1,509 of record CANQAO010000094.1, read on the forward strand.
TGCCGGCATTAGGTGAAAAGCCCATGGTCGTATTAATACTTTGGCCGTTTTTAATAGCTGACAAACTACCACCACTACCAATATGACAAATGATTAAATTAACATCTTTTTTGCCTAGCTTTTCTTGCATAACTCCCGTAATATATTTATGACTAGTCCCATGAAAACCATATCTTCTAACTAGATAGTCACGATACCAAGAATATGGTACTGAATAAATGTAATTTTCTTTTGGCATTGTTTGATGAAAAGCGGTATCAAAAATGACTGCATGTGTTGCCGCTGGTATCGCTTTTTGCATCGCTTTTATACCAATTAAATGGGCAGGATTATGAAGTGGAGCAAGTGGCGCAAGCTCTTCGATATCTTTAATTACTTTGTTATCGATAATAGCGGGGCCATTATATCGATCACCACCATGCACAACACGGTGGCCTACACCTTTAATTTCTTCTAAACTATCCACTATTTTATTATTAAGAAGCTCTTCTATTACTAGATTAGCGGCTTTTTCATGGGTTGGCATAAAGACTTCTTTTTTGACTTTTTCACCATTGTATTTAATCGTATAAAAACTATCCTCTAATCCGATTTTTTCAAAAGTTCCTGTCATTAGAACTTTTTCTTCAGGCATTTCATAAGCGGTAAATTTAAGCGATGAACTACCTGTATTAACTGCTAAAATTTTCATCTTTCATCCTCCTTCGAAAGTTCATAAACTCTATAACTACAATTAGGAATCGCTAGTTTAGTTAAATCATTATCCTTAGGAATTCCCGTTAAATAATAGTGAATTCCTCTAGCTACGCCACTATGGGTAACTAATAAAACATTACTACTTGGGTATTTTTCTAATAATTCCTTTATTAAACTATCAATTCTATTCATTAAATCTTTAAGCTTTTCACCAGTTGTCTGCCTTTTAGCATAGTTCCAAAAGCCCTGATAATCAACTTCAGTTTTTTTCTTAAATTCGTAATCGCCATAATCCCTCTCGGTAAGTCTTTTATCAATTTTAATAGGTTTATTGGCGACAATACTAGCAGTAATTCTAGCGCGAGTTAATGGTGAAGAGAAAATAGCTTTAAAATCGACATCTTTTAATTTTTGTTTAACCTCTCTAGCTTGATCCATGCCTGTTCTAGTTAAATTACATTCACTTTTACCACAGATTAATTTTAAAATATTTGTTTCTGTTTCACCATGTCTTAACACATATAGTTTCAAAATATCAGCTCCTTTTTATCGTTCACTCGCCACCCATGTTCCAGCTATTAAATCATGAAGGCCTTTTTTATCTTTACGATATAAAACCATAAGCATACTAGTAAACACTAATCCTACTTGAATAATTCCTAAAATAGAGATGAACCAAAAATAAATATTTGGCGTAATAATAAAAGCACCAATGGTCACAGCCAGTAAATAAACTAAACCATTAATAATTAAATTGCGTACAAACAATTTAATTAAAGTAATTTTTTTATTGCTTTTAGCCCTAACTTCAATATGATTAATTCTTTTACCGATTGTTTGACCATTATTAAAATAAGGAAAAATCACAAAATAAATAACTATAAATATGATGTTCAAAATATTAATAATTATATTATTTTTATCTATGTGATTATAAATAACTCCTAAATCAGTAATATAATCATTAAAAGAAGTATGCCCACTATAATATTCTAAAGAAGCCATATCCATTTGTTTATTTAAAACTGCATTATCTGGGTTATCGAAAATATTAATAAAACCTAAAATAACTAATAAAATAATGATATCTATTAAATAGGCTACTATTCTTTTCTTTAAAGGTGCTTTCATGTCTCACCACCCATATTTAATTATACAATAAATATGAGTATGGTTCAAATAAAATGAACAAAAACTACTGATTTTTTTTCAGTTTGTGAAATGAAAAAGATCTTTTGGCTCTAGATATTTTACTGGGGAGCTGCTTTTTTACAAAATATTATAAAGTAAGGGCTAATCCCTTATTTTTTGTGTTTTATTTTTTTTATTAATTTTTTACGGCTGATACACTTATTTTTTTATAATTTTTATATTTTTACCTCCATTTCAAATGTTATTTTAATGCGCAAAAAAAAAGACATCATAGTATCATGTTGTCTCCCCACTAGATTACCTAGAGCCGTATTATCGAGGATGTGGAAAAAATAAGCCGAAAGTTTTATAAAACTTTCGGCATTATCGGCCCGGTCTCACTTCGTGAGCCGCGCTTTCCGAACTCATCAAAGATGAGTTCGCGTCTGTGGTTAGTTTTTTGTTTATCCGTTGGCGAATATTTCATATGGTTCTTGTTTGGTCCCCTTTCCACTTAAGTGGATATTAGATATTAGATAGAGACTCGGCACCACACTGCCGCCAGTGCTGAACGCGTAGTTGTGGGTCAAGTTGCCGTTGCTGCTCACAGTGAGCACGCTGTACGCGTTGTTGCCATTAGGCGAGAGCGTCCAGAACGAAGCTGACGGGGTCATCCAGTTCGTTGTTTTACATGTGTCACTATTATTATAATGTAATTTGGCTGTTCCACATTGTGCTGTATTTGTATTTGATTT
>CANQAO010000095.1 GCA_947589375.1 uncultured Bacilli bacterium
TTAAAAATGTTTTTTTTGTTTTTATGTTAAACTTAACATAATTATGCAATAGGAAAGTCATACAAGATTTTTAAGAAAAAATTAACAAAAAGTTAAATAAAAGTATTGACTGTTACCCGAACGTTTGTTATAATTGAAGTAACAAAGGTAGGGGGATGATAAAAATAAATAAAAACTAGAGAAATTATATTGATAAAAAACATTAAGTATAAGAACATAAATACGGTGGCGACCATCGGAAACTCATCTATGGAGAAACATGAGTTTCGGTGAAGTAGAAAAGCCTTACTGTGAAGTAAGGCAAAGCAAAATTTATTTTGACCTTTGTTCTTAAAATGGTATAGGTGAGAGGTTATGGATTATAAAAAACAAATTGATAAATTTAAAGACTATCTATTAATTGAAAAAAAATATAGTCAAAATACAATAATATCTTATTGTAATGATCTTAATAAATTTGCACAGTATTTTGGAAATAAAAAAAAGTTACCAGCCATTGATAACCAAGATATTAAGGAATATATTAAGTTTATTAGTCAAAATGAAAATAGTAAAAGTGTCGCGCGAAATATCAGTACTTTAAAAAGTTTCTATAAATTTTTATTAATCGAACAATATGTTAGTAAAAATCCTCTCGAAAGTATTGTAAGACCCAAAATTAAAAAAGATTTGCCTAAAGTTTTAAGTGAAACTGAGGTTGAAAAATTACTAGATATCAAATTAGGTGATCATTATAGTTATCGCAATAAAGCTATGCTTGAGCTGATGTACAGCAGTGGTCTTCGCGTTAGCGAATTAATTAGCCTTCAAGTTACTGATGTTGATTTAGAAATGGATATGGTTCGCATTTTTGGTAAGGGTTCCAAAGAACGCATTATTCCCCTTGGCGATTATGCCAAAGATGCCTTAAAAGAATATATTAATAACCATCGCCAGTCAATGCTTAAAAAACGTCCTAGTAATTATTTATTTTTAAGTAGTCGTGGTGATAAAATGACCAGACAAGCTTTTTTTAAAATTATTAAAAAACTAGCTTGTGAGCAAGGTATTAAAACTGATTTTTCACCACATACTTTAAGGCATTCATTTGCTACCCATTTACTTAAACATGGGGCTGATTTACGAAGCATTCAAGAATTATTAGGCCACAGTGATGTTTCTTCTACCCAAATATATACCCACATTAGCAATGAAAAATTAAAGGAAAATTATCAAGAATTTCATCCGCATGGAAAGTAGGGGACATTATGGATTATAAAAATGTTAAAAAATTATTATATGAAAATCAAGATCTTAAATATCGCCAGTTTCATGCTGGGCTTTTAAATAATAAAATGGTTAAATTAATCGGAGTCAGAACACCGATTTTAAGAAAAATAGCAAAAGATATAAGTAAAAATGATTATCAAAGCTTCATTAAAAATAATAATCATGAATTTTATGAAGAAACTATTTTACATGGCCTTGTTTTAGGATATATCAAAGTAGGGGAAGCAGAACTTATTAATATGGTCGATGATTTTATTCCCTACATAGATAATTGGGCGGTTAATGATATTGTCTCTGCTAATTTAAAGGCTTTTAAAAATATCGATATTAATAAAATTAACAAATATATTAACTCAAGTAATCCTTGGGAAGTTAGATTTGGACTTACTTTACTTTTAAATCATTATATTAATAAAAACAATTTAAAAATTATATATCAGATATGTGATAATATTAAAAGTGATTTTTATTACGTTAAAATGGCCAATGCATGGCTTTTATCTATTTGTTATATAAAATACCCTAAAGAAACATTAAACTACTTAAAACGGGCTAATTTAGATGTATTTACCTATAATAAAACAATTAGTAAGATTTGTGATTCCTTTAGGGTTAAAAAAGAAGATAAAGATTATTTAAAAACTTTAAGAAGAAATTAAATTTTCTTCTTTTATTTTTCATAAAATGTATAAATAGGGAAAAAGTTAAATGCAAACCTCAAATAGTTATATTTGAAAATGTTGCAGCTATTACAAGTGATATATATATAGTAAACCTTAAACTTGATTTAACTAACTTAGGATATACTTTATATGAAAAAGTCAAGGTTAAATTTAAAATATATGGTTTGAATTATATTATAGAAAAAATTGATAATGTAGTAGTAATTTATTCAGAATTATATCCAAATCAAAAATTAACTTATGATAGTATTAATTTAGTTTTTACAGATTTTTTGATATATAATGAAATATAAAAGATAATGATTCAAGAATTATTGATGAGTTATATAGAGTAAAACCGCGTATATAGAGTAAAACTGATAAAAGGTATTGACAAATACAGATAAATATTATACAATGTTAATGAAGTTCAGAACTGACAAGCACTACGGTGCGTCAGTCTTTTTATTTGTATAATTATTTAAGTTTTAATCATATTATATAATGTGAAGAGTATTTCTTCACACGTTCAGAACTGACTATCACTATGGTGAAGTCGGTCTTTTTTAAATAAAATAGATGAGGATGTATTTTAAATAATTTGAATTAGTGTTAAAATATACTTATGGTGGTGAGTATATGAATACCAAACAAAAAGATTTCTTATCTATCGATGAGCTTATCGAAAATATAAAAAATAAAGGATTACTTATACAAGATGAAGAAAAATTGAAAAATGTATTAAAACATAATAATTATTATTTTATTACAGGATATAAAGAACCTTTTAAAATTTCTCTTGGAAAATATAAGGATGATGTTTATTTTGAAGATATATTAAAGCTTTATCATTTTGATAAAAAATTAAAATTAATATTTGCTGAAATTTTATTTGAAATCGAACAAAATGTAAAAACTACTTTTTTAAATAATTTTTGTAATAGATATGGTTACAGAGAATTAGATTTGATAGATCCTAATAATTACGATATTTCAAGTCCATATTTAACAGACACTATAAAAAAATTAAACGATCAAATTCATTGGTATGGTAAAACTAATCAAGCTGTTTCTTATTATAAACAACAATATGGATTTGTACCTGTTTGGGTATTAGTAAAAGTTTTATCATTTGGTATGATTAGGGATTTAATTATAAATCAAAAAAGTAGTGATAAAGATCATATATGTAGAGAATTAGTTAATGACAAAAATTTAAAGGTATTTGAAGTTCAAACATTTTTAGAGTTATTAATTACTTATAGAAATATTTGCTGTCATGATGATAAATTGTTTGGATTTATTCATAATAAGATAAATATTAGAACAACAAAATATCATCATCAATTTAATTTGTTAAAAAACTCAAATGTTTATGTTCAAGGTAAAAAAGATTTATTTGCAGCATTAATATGTATAAAATATTTTGCTGATAAAGATAATTATTCTAAATTTATAGATAATATATCAAAACTTATAAATGAGTATAGTAGTAAAATCAAAAGCATAACAAAACAGGAATTTATGAAATATATGTTTTTACCAGAAGATTTTGAAAAATTAAAATATTTATAAAATGTGTTAAAAGTTATCAACAATTGGTAGCTTTTTTATTTTGCACAAAAAGGGGGTTTTAAATTGAAAGAAAAAGAAAATAAAAAAGAAAGGGGGGATTGTTTAATACTTTCCCAGCAAGCTTAGACTTGTGGGATCCTCTAGTCGGGGGAAAGCTCATTTTTTGATTTACATTTTCATAAAATGTATCAATATATCAATAGGGAAGTGGACTATGAATAATATAACTATAGCTTTTATTTTAACTTTTATTGCCGGATTTTCTACCTTGCTTGGTTCGTTATTTATTTTTATCAAAAAAGATGAACAAAAACTAGTTAAATATGCTTTAGCTTTTGCTGCTGGCGTAATGATTAGTGTCTCATTTACTGATTTAATTCCCGAAGGTATTGCTTTATTAACTTTAGATCAAGGTAGAAATATGGTATTTGTTTTTTTAATTTTATTTATTATCATTGGTTTATTAATTTCCGTTATTATCGATAAACTAATTCCCGAAAATGGGAATGTTTATGATCAAAAATTATATAAAGTTGGTATTTTTTCAATGATAGCCATTATTGTCCATAATATTC
>CANQAO010000096.1 GCA_947589375.1 uncultured Bacilli bacterium
ATTGCTTTGTTTTCGGGCTTTTACTCTTGTATTTTTATCTTTGTATCATTTCGGGAACTTATTATTAAATTTAATCATGATAATCTGCTAAACAAGATATTTTTTCACTAATTTACCATATTTTACCACCCTTCAATTAAAAGTCAAGCAAATAACTATTCGAATTTTGTTCTAGTTTTATGCAAAATTTATAAATAGCTATGCGAAAAATATTAAATTTTTATTAAATAATTATACAAAGGTTGTTTAAAAAATGTTCATAATTAATTTAAAAATTTTCAATACCACTTTAAATACTAGTATTATTCATCATATTAGTTTTAAATAAATATTTAATATTAATTTAATAATATTTGATGAAAAAATTTTTTGATTTTTTAGACTATTTAAAAACTTTTATTTATTTTAACTAATTTTTATTACCAACAACCAATATAAAATAAAGAAAAAGTTATTTTTTGGCACACGAAATGGCACATGCTATCTATTTTTATCTTTTAAAAAAATTATAATCAATAATAATATATCAAAAAAGCCCATAATATAAGGGATTATGGACTATTTTATTAAATGGTGCCGCAACGGAGAATCGAACGCCGATTAAAGCCTTACCATGGCCTCGTAATACCTTTATACTATTGCGGCAAATAACTATTACAATTATATGCGAAAATATCCTTAAAGTCAATAAAAGCATTAGAATTTCTCTAATGCATTTTAATTTGTTTATTTATTTCAGCTTCAAACTCTTCTTTTAAAGCTTCTAAACGTTCTTTAGTTTTAGCTTCAAATCTAACGGTTAAGTTAGGTCCAGTATTACTAGCTCTAATTAAGCCCCAACTATCGTCAAACTCTACGCGAACTCCATCGATATCGATAACTTTATAGCCTTTGCTCTCACAATAAGCTCTAACGCCTTCAACAATATCGAATTTATTTTCTTCAGTAACTTTAAATTTAGTTTCGTCAGTTGAATAATATTTACTAGTGCCTGTTAAAAGTTCACTAAATCTTTTATCATTATTAGATAAAATTTCAATTAATCTTAATCCAGCATAAATGCCATCATCAAAACCTTGGTATCTATCTCTAAAGAAGACGTGACCTGAATATTCACCACCAAAGTCAAAGTCTCCCCTTTGCATTTCTAAATTACAATAAGAATTACCTGTTCGATTCATAACTGGTTCTAAATCCAATTCCTGAATGCCTTCGATTAAAGCTCTTGAACATTTAACATCAAATAAAGCTTTACGATTTTTCATATTTTTATTAATTGAACGGTAAATTATTAACATAATTAAATCTGCACCTAAAAAATTACCATTTTCATCGACGACGCCGACTCTATCGGCATCTCCATCAATGCCAATACCAAAATCATAATTTAGTTCTTTAACTTTTTTACCTAAATCTATCATATTAGTACTGACAGCGGGATCTGGTGTATGATTTGGAAAATCAGAATCGCTTTCACAATATAAATATTCACACTCGATATCAAACATTTTTAAGACATCTCTAATAATTAAACTGCCAGTTCCATTACCGCAGTCAATGACGACTTTGATTTTGCGCCTGCCTAAATTAATGCTTTTTTTAATGTTTTCTAAATAAGCTTCTTTGATATTTTTTTTAATAATTTGGCCAGTCTCTTTAGTCCAAAAATCTAATTTATAAGTAAAATCTTTAAAGTCTTTGATTAACTGTCCATAAGCATTTCCGATTTTGGAAAAAGAAATTTTAAAACCATTATATTCTTTAGGATTATGACTAGCGGTAATCATAATACCGATTGGAACATTATAGTGAATTTTGGCAAAATAATACATTGGTGTGGTAACTAAACCTAAATCAATCACATCCATGCCCGTTTCTAAAATACCTTTGATTAAAGCTTCATGTAACATTGGCGATGATTTACGATTATCATAACCGACAACCATTTTAGTATGTCCTTCCTTGCCCATATAAGTTCCATAACTTTTACCTAAAGTATAAGCCACATCTTCATCTAAATCAGTATAAGCAATACCACGTAAATCATATTCCCTAAAAATATTAGGATTAATTTTATCTGTAAGCTTCATTTTATCACCCTAATATAATTATATAATAATTAGTTTTTTTGAACAACAAAATCGTTTTTCTTTTTACATAACTATACAAGGTTTATAATATAATTTATTAGGTGATGCAATGAAAATAAAGGTATTTTTAGTAAGTATAATTTTACTTATTTTAATGTTTGGCCTTTGGGCATATAAAAATTATGATCCACCGAAAAAAGAATCAAAATTCCCTAAAATTACCCTTAAAGGCGAAACTAAATTGAATTTACTTATGGGTGAAACTTATAAGGAATATGGCTTTAAAGCGACTGATGCGAAAGATGGGGATTTGACTGAAGATGTGACGGTTGAAGATAATATTGATTATGACAAAATTGGTGTTTATGAAATCATTTATACGATTAAAAATTCTCGTGGTTATGTCGCGGAAGCTAAAAGATATGTAAGCATTAAAGAAAAACCAACTTATAAAGATAGTTATGATAAAATCGATAACAAGGTTCGTGGTTGGTGGAGTGGCAATAAAAAAGATCACACAAGACCATCAGGCGGAGCTGACATTAACGAACTTAAAAAATATAGTGCCTATTTTATTGGTAATAATGAAAAAGTTATTTATTTAACCTTTGATGAGGGTGGAAACAATACTTATTTAGATAAAATTGTCGATATTTTAAATGAAAATGATGTTAAAGCAACTTTCTTTTTATGCGGTCAGTTTATCTTAGATAATAAAGAACTAATCAAAAAAATGGAAAAAAACGGCCATTCTGTTGGCAATCACACCGATAATCATGAAAATATGCCCTCGCTAGCGACCAGAGCTAACTTCAACACTTATTTAAAAGAAATTCAAGGAGTTGAAGATAACTATTATGAAGTAACTGGCAAACCGATTGATAAAATATATCGTGAGCCGCGCGGTGAATGGAGCTATAGAAGCCTTCAAATAATGAAAGACTTAGGTTATAAAAGTTATTTCTATAGTGCCGATTATTACGATTTTGCCGAAGATGTTACCAAAGAGCATGCTTTAAATGAACTGATGAAACGTTACCATAATGGGGCCATTTATTTAATTCATCCGAAAAACAAAGGTAATTATAAATCTATGGATAGTTTTATTAAGGAAATGAAAAAATTAGGTTATAAATTTGATTTAGTAAAAAACATCCCATAAAGGATGTTTTTACTATGGTAATCTTAAAACTTGACCGATGGAAAGATCATTACTAGTTAAACCATTTAAAGTTTTTAACGTATTAACTGTTGTATTATACCTTTGCGCGATATTCCATAAGCTATCCCCAGCTTTTACGGTATATGTATTAGCCGAATTAGCTGTTGGTAAAGTTAATACTTGACCGATGGATAAACTATCGCTAGTTAAGTTATTTAAACTTTTTAAAGTACTTACAGTTGTTCCATATCTTTGAGCAATACTCCACAAACTATCGCCCGCTTTGACGATATAAGTATTACCTGATGGTGCTGGACTAGTACTATTGTTAGTTGGAACTTTTAAAATTTGACCGATGGAAAGATTGTTACTAGTTAAACCATTTAAGGATTTTAACTCATCAACTGTCGTATTATATCTTTGGGCAATGTTCCATAAGCTATCTCCAGATTTTACAATATAAGTATTTCCTGATGGAGCTGAGCTACTTGATGGCCCGGGAACAATTAATGCCTGGCCGATTTGTAAGGTATTACTAGTTAAGCCATTTAAAGTTTTAAGTTCATTTACTGTTGTATTATATTTTTTAGCAATGCTCCATAAGCTATCTCCTGATACCCTTTTTATGTAGTATTTTTAAATGTAAATATAATATCTACCCTCTTATCTTGATAGATATAGATTTTTTCAACTAAATTTATAATCAATTCTCTAGTCGGATTATCTAGTGATAAAAATTCATTAATGTATTTTTCTATTTTTTTGTT
>CANQAO010000097.1 GCA_947589375.1 uncultured Bacilli bacterium
GACTCCGATTCTAAGTCCGACTGGACTAACCTTTTGACCCATCAGTTTACCTCCTTTGCTTAATTTTTCTCACTTACTACAACTGTAATGTGACTTGTTCTTTTTAAGATAGGATCTGGTCTACCTTTAGCTCCAGCTCTACCTCTTTTCATAGTTCTACCTTCGTTTATGTATGCTTCTTTAACGTAAAGGTTTTCTTTATTTAATTCTAAATTATTTTCCGCATTAGCCGTCGCTGACACTAAAACTTTACGAATAAGTCTAGCTGCTTCGGTATTAAGATTTTCTAAAATACTGTCAGCTTCGCTTACGCTTTTGCCGCGAATTAAATCGATGCTTAGGCGTGCTTTTCGAGGTGCGATTCTGACACCTTTGGCAATTGCTTTAGCTTCCATTTATATCATCCTTTCCGGTTTATTTTTTTATTTTGTTGTCACCGTGTCCACCAAATTTGCGTGTTAAGGCAAACTCTCCTAATTTATGTCCAACCATATCTTCTGTTACATAAACAGGGATAAATTCTTTACCATTATGAACAGCAAATGTGTGTCCAATAAATTCAGGGAAAATTGTAGAACGGCGAGACCAAGTTTTAATTACTTCTTTTTTTCCAGATTCGTTTAATTCATTAACCCTTTTTAATAATCTATCAAATACATAAGGTCCTTTTTTTAAACTTCTTGCCATCTATAAATCATCCTTTCTTATTTTTTACGGCGACGAACAATTAACTTGTTAGACGCTTTTTTCTTATTACGTGTTTTAAGTCCAAGTGCTGGTTTACCCCAAGGGGTAACTGGTGATTTACGTCCAATAGGCGCGCCTCCTTCACCACCACCGTGTGGGTGATCGTTAGGGTTCATAACAGAACCACGAACAGTAGGTCTTATACCCATATGTCTTTTTCTACCAGCTTTACCGATATTAACAAGTTCAAAGTCAGCATTTCCGACTTCACCGATTGTTGCACGACAAACACTTAATACTTTTCTTACTTCACCGCTTGTTAAACGAAGTAAAGTATATTCGCCTTCACGGCCTAAAATTTGTACACTAGCTCCGGCACTTCTTGCCATTTGGCCACCTTTGCCAGGTTTAAGTTCGATATTGTGAACTAAAGTTCCTTCAGGAATATCTTTAAGTGGAAGATTGTTACCAACTTTAATATCAGCATTTTCGCCACTTTCGATTTTCATTCCTACTTTTAAATCTTTTGGAGCTAAAATATATCTTTTTTCTCCATCAGCATAGTTAATTAAAGCAATGTTCGCACTTCTGTTTGGATCGTATTCGATAGCTGCAACTGTTCCAATGATACCGTCTTTATTTCTTTTGAAATCAATAATACGATATTTTCTTTTAGCGCCGCCACCATGATGTCTAGTTGTGATTTTACCTTGGTTGTTACGACCACCGGTTTTTTTGATTGTAACTACTAATGATTTTTCGGGGGTAGTTTTTGTGATTTCTTCATTAACTAAAGAAGTCATCCCACGTCTACCATTAGTGGTTGGTTTATATGATTTAATTGCCATATATTCCCTCCTTAAAGTTCAAGCGAACTTCCTTCTTTTAATTTAACAATTGCTTTTTTAACTCTATTTGTTTTACCAGCATAACGTCCAACTCTTTTTTTCTTAGGTTTAACGTTCATGGTATTAACTTTATCGACTTTAACATCGAAAATATTTTCAACTGCTTTTTTGATTTCGGTTTTATTAGCTTTAACATCAACACTAAATGTAATGACGTTTTGTTTAGCTAAATCCGAACTTTTTTCAGTTACGATTGGTGATTTTATAATGTCTCTATAATCCATTATGCAAGCACCTCCTCTATAGCTTTAACCGCATCTTCAGTGATTACTAAATTATCTGAAGCAATTACATCTAATGTACTAATTTCTGAAGCTTCAAGTAATACCACGTTTGGAATATTACGTGTGCTTAAGATTACATTATCTGTAAGTTCATTTACCACGATTAAAATGTTTTTACTAGCTTTAATATTTTTTAGGATACTTAACATATCTTTGGTTTTATTAGTTTCGATATTTAAATTATCTAAAACTATAAGTTCTTTATCGATTACTTTATATGATAGAGCTGATTTGAGTGCTAAAACTCTTTCTTTTCTATTCATTTTTTTATTATATTTTCTTGGGTGTGGTCCGAAGACAATGCCGCCTCCTGTCCATTGTGGAGATCTCGTACTTCCTTGACGTGCGTGTCCCGTACCTTTTTGTCTCCATGGTTTTTTACCACCACCACTGACGTCACTGCGTGTTTTGGTATCATGAGTACCTTGTCTCATCGAATTTCTAGCTAAGGTAATAGCATCATATAATACTGCATCGTTTGGTTCGATGCCCCATACGTCTTTATTTAAAGTGATGTCACTTACTTTTTCACCCTTAATATTAATTACAGATAATTTTGTCATGCTTACCTCCTACTTTTCTTCCTCAGTAGCTTCTGTATTTAAAGGTTCTTCATTAGTTTCGATAGCTGCTTCAGTAGTTTCTGAAGGTTCTCCCATTTCAGTAGCTTCTGCTGTTACTTCTTCGGCTACCTCTTCTGTTTGAACTTCTTCGGTTTCTGCTGGTTTTTCTTCTTTAATCCATGAAACTAATTCTGGTCTTTCATTAATTTTGTTAGGGTTTTTAACAGCACTTTTAATAATTACTAGTCCTTTTTTAGGACCTGGAATATTACCTTTAACTAAAATTACATTGTTTTCCATATCAACAGCAACGATTTCTAAGTTTTGAATTGTTACTGTTAATGTTCCCATGTGACCTGGTAATTTTTTACCTTTAAATACACGCATTGGTCTCATTGTACCCATAGATCCTGGTCTTCTATGATAATGTGAACCATGTCCCATTGGGCCTCTTTGTTGACCATGTCTTTTAATAACACCTTGGAACCCCTTTCCTTTAGTAGTTCCAGTTACATCTACAACCTCACCTCTCGTAAAGATATCAGCTGTGATTTCCTGTCCTAAAGTGTAGGCACTGGTGTCAACACCTCTAATTTCTTTAAAGAAGCGCTTAGGTGTACAATTAGCTTTATTGGTGATTCCAATAGAAGCTTTTGTCGCTAATTTTTCTCTTTTGGTATCAAAACCTAATTGGATAGCATCATAACCATCAGTAGCTTTAGTTTTAATTTGGGTAACTACATTTGGAGTTGCTTCAACAACTGTTACTGGAGTTAATTTACCATCTTGGTCAAATACCTCAGTCATTCCGATTTTACGACCTAAGATTCCTTTCATTTTTCATTCCTCCTATAATTTAATTTGAATATCAACACCACTTGGAATATCGAGATGTGATAACGCATCTACTGTCTCCTTACTTGGGTTATTGATATCAATAAGTCTTTTGTGTGTTCTTTTTTCGAATTGTTCACGTGAGTCTTTATCTTTATGAACAGCTCTTAAAATTGTTATTTTTTCAACTTCGGTTGGTAGTGGAATTGGACCACTTACTTCGCCACCAGTTCTTTTAACAGTCTCAATAATTTTCGCACAAGCTTTATCTAAATTCTTGTGTTCAAATGCTTTAAGTCTGATACGAACTTTAGTTTTAGACATATTGTATCCTCCTTTCGCCTATATCGTAGTATAGACTTGCTCCGTGTAAAAACCCGAGTTTACTATTTAAATTATTTACAACTTAACCTAGCGTCTCGGCAACCTCACACATCATCGCATGCCACACATTCAAAATTATACACAAATATCATATGAAAATCAAGCCTTTTCTAGAACTTTTTTTATTTCGCGTGAATTTTGTGAAATGAAAAAGTAAATTCCAGTTTCAATATATATAACAAGAATTTAGTCTTGCTTTTCAGTTGTTTTATAAATAGTGTGAAGAAAAAAATAAGCCGAAAGTTTTACAAAACTTTCGGCATTATTGGCCCGGTCTCACTTCGTGAGCCGCGCTTTCCGAACTCATCAAAGATGAGTTCGCGTCTGTGGTTAGTTTTTTGTTT
>CANQAO010000098.1 GCA_947589375.1 uncultured Bacilli bacterium
ACAATTGCTAAACCAAAAGCTAAAGCTGTAGCGACAACATTTGCCCCCGTTACTACTGCAACTCCGCAACCGATTAGAACTAAAACAAAAGTTCCCACAAATTCTGCGATATATTTTTTCACTCGCAATACTCCTTTCTAATCTAATTATAGCAAAAATCACCTAATTAATGCAAATAAATCACCAAAATAAGGCTTGAAAAATATAATAAATATGTTATAATGGTTGTAGCTTTAAAAGGCCGTGACTAAAGAGTAGTAAGAAAATCAAGTTATTTAAAGAAAGCTAGTGGTTGATGCAAACTAGTAATAACCTTTTCCGAATTCACTTTAAGAGCTTTATATGCAAAGATATAACGGATAAGCTCGTTATCGCTTTTAAGGTAAGCAATGCTTACAAATTAAGGTGGTACCACGTATATTCACGTCCTTATGAGGATGTGATTTTTTATTTTTATGGGAGGGATAAAATGGATAATTTATTAAAAGAATTAGAAACAGATTTAAAATCTGTCACTAATGAGCAATCTTTAAATGAAATTAAAACTAAATATTTAGGTAAAAAAGGAAGTATTACCGAGCTTTCTTCAAAAATAAAAGATTTACCTAATGAAGAAAAGAAAGAGTTTGGCGCTAATTTAAATAAACTTAAAACTGAAGCTAATAATTTAATAGATGCGAAAAAAGAAGCCATTGAAACGGAAAATTTAAATAAAAAATTAGCTAGTGAAAGTATTGATATTAGTTTACCAAGTACAAAAATTCCTATGGGTAGTCCTAATATTGTCGAAAAGATCGTCGAAGAAGTTGAAGAGCTATTAATGTCTATGGGGTATGATGTCGTCGATGGACCTGAAGTTGAAAAAGACGAATATAACTTTGAAATGCTTAACTTACCTAAAGGACATCCAGCGAGAGATGCTCAAGATACATTCTATTTAAAAGGCGAAGAACTACTTTTACGTAGTCAAACTTCACCAGTTCAAGTAAGAACAATGCTTGAAGGTAAAGGCGAAAAACCAATTAGAATGATTTGTCCAGGCAAGACATATCGAAGAGATAATGATGATGCCACGCATTCACATCAATTTATGCAGATTGAAGGCTTGCTTGTTGATAAAAATGTTAGTTTATCGGATTTAAAAGGCACTTTTGATGTAATTGCGAAACACTTATTTGGTGAGACTTGCGAAACGAGATTTAGACCTAGTTATTATCCATTTACGGAGCCATCAGTGGAAACGGATATTAGCTGTCATGCTTGTCATGGTAAAGGCTGCAGTATTTGTAAAAATACTGGTTGGATAACAGTATCAGGAGCTGGTATGGTACATCCTGATGTTTTAAGAAATTGTGGTTATGATCCAAAAGAATGGCAAGGCTTTGCTTTTGGTTTCGGTGCTGAAAGACTAGCCATGATTAAATATGGTATTGATGACTTAAGAGCTTTCTATATGACTGATTTAAGAGAAACTGGAAACTTCGATAGGAAGGAGGCTTAAAATGATTAGTTTAGAATGGGTAAAAGATTATATCGATATTGCCGATGAAGATTTAAATGAACTAGCCGTTAAAATAACTAAAGCTGGTATTAATATTGAAAAAGTTATTACTAATCATATTGAAGGTTTAGTAGTAGGTGAAATTTTAGAATGTGAAAAACATCCAGATTCAGACCACTTAAATATTTGTAAGGTTAATGTTGGCAAAGAAACTACGCAAATTGTTTGCGGAGCTTCTAATGTGAGACCTCATTTAAAAGTCATTGTGGCACTTCCTGGCGCTGTCCTTCCCGGTGATTTTGAAATTAAGAAAAGTAAAATCCGTGGTGTGGAATCAAACGGAATGATATGTGCGCTTTTCGAACTTGGCTTAGAAGAAAAAACCGAAGAAACTTATAATAAAGGGATTACGGAATTAGATGATAAGGCCAAAGTGGGCACTGATCCTTTAGAATATTTAGGTTTAGGTGATACTTTATATGAACTTGATATTCATAAACACCGTAATAATGATTGTTATTATCACGTCGGTTTTGCTTATGAAATAGCCGCTATTTTAAATAAAAAAGTAACGCTTCCAAGTACTAAAACTAGTCCCATAAAAGATGAAATTAAAAATCATTTTGATTTAAAAGTGGAAACCGAGGCTTGTCCATTTTATCTTGCTAAAATGGTTATGGATGTTAAAATTGGCGAGTCTCCAGATTTTATTAAAAGAAGACTTAATGCTTATGGTATGCGTTCAATTAATAATGTCGTAGATATTTCTAACTATGTAATGTTAGAATTTGGTCAGCCACTTCATTTCTTTGATAAAGATACTTTGGGCGATAAAATTGTCGTTAGAAATGCTAAAGAAAATGAAGAAATTAAAACTTTAGATGGTGTTTTGCGCACTCTTACTAAAGATGATATTGTCATTACCGATGGTAAGAAACCTGTCTGTGTTGCGGGGGTTATGGGCGGTGAAAATACGGAAGTCACCGAAAACACGACTAATATTTTAATTGAAAGTGCCATCTTTGATAGTGTTAGTATCCGTAATACCGCTAGTCATTTAGATTTAAAAAGTGAAGCTTCAATTAGATATGGTAAAGGTTTAAGTTATGAATATACAACTATGGCTATTGAAAGAGCTTGTCATTTACTTGAAAAATATGCCGGAGCTAAAGTCCTTACTGGTACTGTTAAACACGATAAAATTGATAAAACTATTAAAACAGTTACTTTTAAAACCGAAGAAATTAATTCATTACTTGGAATTACAATTTCCGAAGATGATGTTAAAAAAGAACTTAATCGTTTAGATTTCCCATTTGAATATCAAGATGGAAAATTTACGGCAACGATTCCAACTAGAAGGTTAGATATCGATCCTAATGTTAACGATATCGCCGAAGAAATTGGAAGATTGTATGGATACCATAATTTAGTTTCCACGCTTCCGATTGCGCCTATTAGAAGAGGTGAGTATATTGGCGATGTTAAATATCGTAAGATCATTTCTAAAAGACTTAGAAGTTTAGGTCTTAATGAAACTAAAACTTATACCTTAACTTCGAAAGAGATGGCTAAATTATTTAATTATGAAGAAAAAGACCAAATGGTTTTACCAAATCCATTAAGTGCTGATAAATCAGTTTTAAGAACTTCTTTAATTCCATCTTTATTAGGCGTTTATGATTATAATAAAGCGCGAAAAGTTAAAGATGTCATGCTTTATGAAATCAGTAAAACTTACGACAAAGAATTTAATGAAGAAAGTAAAATTGCTATCCTTATGAAAGGTAGTTATATCTTAAATGAATGGCATGGAACAAACATCAAAGCGGATTTCTATTTAATTAAGGGTATTGCTGAAAACTTATTAGATTATTTAGGTTTTAAAAATAGATATACTTTTAATAAAAAAGTTATTCCTGAGATGCATCCTGGAATAAGCACCGAAATTTTATTAGACCATAAACCAATTGGTATAATTGGTAAGGTTCATCCAAAAGTTCGCAAAGATGATATTTATGTAGCTGAACTTTCACTTAATGCCTTAATGACCAAAGTAAAACCAATTAAATATAAAGAAGCATCTAAATATCCTTTAGTTACTAAAGATATGGCCTTTATTGTTAAAAAGGATATGGCTTCAAGTGAAATTGAAGAGGTTATCAAAAAAGCCGGTGGTAGATTACTTACTAATATTCATGTTTTTGATGTTTATACAGGTGAGAATGTTAAAGATGATGAAAAGTCTATTGCTTATTCACTTACGTTTGCTGATCCAAGTAGAACGTTAACTGAAGAAGAAGTCACGACTATTTTTGAAAACATTATTCATAATGTCGAAGATAAATTAGATGCGAAATTAAGAGATAAATAAGCTTTATAGAAAAAATCTATAAAGCTTTTTTAACAACAAAAAACTCTTATAATATAAGAGTTTATAAACAAATGGTGCGCGTGAAGGGACTTGAACCCCCATGCCGTAAGGCGCTAGATC
>CANQAO010000099.1 GCA_947589375.1 uncultured Bacilli bacterium
TATTGTTTTTATTAAAGCCTTTTAAATCATTTAATTAAAAATGTGCCAAAAATGAACAAAAAAACCGAAACTCAAATATTTAATATCTTCTAAAAAAACAAATATTATGATATAATTTATTAGGAGTGATGGAAATGGAGTTACTGAAAAAACTGGGAATCAAACCAAATGATATTTCATTATATGAAACTGCTTTTGCGCATACTTCTTATGCCAACGAACATAACATATCAAGTTACGAACGTTTAGAATTTTTAGGCGATGCCGTTTTAGAACTATTAATGAGTGATTATTTATATAAAACTAACAACATTAGTGAAGGCGATATGACCAAAATGCGCGCGCATTATGTCTGTGAAACCGCCCTTTATGAATATTCAAATAAATTAGGTTTAAACGAATATTTAAAACTAGGTAAAGGGGAAGCTGAAAGTGGTGGAAAATACCGAAAAGCCATTGTTTCCGATATTTTCGAATCATTTTTAGGCGCCATCTACTTAGATCAAGGCATGGAAATGGCTCAAAAGTTTTTCAATGATAATGTGGTTCCATTTGTCAAAAATCATCAAATAGATTTCTTTGATGATTATAAATCTGCGCTCCAAGAATTTGTTCAGACAGATAAAAAAAGTCTCGAATATCGTTTAATAAACGAAAGTGGTCCAGCTCATAACAAAGAATTTACCATCGAAGTCTTGGTGGATGGTATCAGTTATGGCAAAGGAATTGCCCACTCCAAAAAAGCGGCCGAACAAATGGCGGCCAAAGATGCTTTAAAGAAAGCACAGAAAGGATGATTTAAATGGGAAGAGCTTATGAAGTAAGAAAAGCTAGCATTCAAAAAACTGGTGCCGCTAAAGCTAAATTATATTCAATGTATGCCAAAGAAATATATCAAGCGGCTAAAACTGGGGGCACAGAATTTGAAAGCAATAGTGCTTTAAAAAGACTAGTTGAAAAAGCCAAAAAAGAACAAGTACCTAGCGATATTATCAACCGCGCAATCGATAAAGTAAATAGTGGCGTCGATGAAACTTACACCAGCGCTAACTACGAACTATTCGGGCCTTCAGGTTCCACGTTAATCGTCGCTTGTTTAACCGACAATGTTAATCGTAGTGTGAGTAGTATAAGAGCCGCTGTTAATAAATGTCATGTTAAATTAGGTACGCAAGGTAGTGTCAGCTATATGTATGACCATTTATGCGTGGTCAGTTTCAAAGGGTTAGATGAAGAAAATACTTTAGAAACTTTAATTGAAGCGGGTATTGACGTCCAGGATATCGAAAGCGATAATGGTGAAACTATTATTTATGGAGCTCCTAGTGATTTATTTAATATTAAAGATGCTATAACGAGTAAAGTTAAAGATGTCACCTTTGATATCGATGAAATTACTTACATTGCTAAAGATAAAGTAACTTTAAATGGCGATGATTTAGATACCTTTAATAAACTTTTAAATATGTTAGAAGAAATTGAAGATGTTCAGCATATCTATCACAATGTGAATCTTTAATTAGTAGCCTTTACGAAGGCTATTTTTTTTGATAAAATTAGATTGGTGATAAAATGCTTTATAGTTCCCTCGATAATAAAAAAATTAAAGATTTAAAGAAGTTAAAACAAAAGAAATATCGTGATCAAACAGGACTTTTTTTAATCGAAGGCAAACACCTTATTTTAGAAGCCGCAAAAGCTGGAATTTTAAAAGAAGTATTAATTTTAGAAAACGAAAAATTAAATGTTGATTGCCCCGTAAATTACATGACAGAAAATATTAGTAAATATCTTTCCAGTTTAGAAACCCCAACCTCTATGATTGGTATATGCATGAAAAAACCATCAGTAAAATATGGAAACAAAATTTTACTTTTAGATGAAATTCAAGATCCTGGAAATCTAGGCACGATTATAAGAAGTGCGGCTGCTTTTAATATTGAGACAATTATTTTAAGTGAAAAATGCGCCGACATTTATAGCTCTAAAGTATTAAGAGCTAGTCAAGGGATGATCTTTAATATCGATATTATCCAAACTGATTTAGAAAAAGCTATTTATAAGTTAAAAGAAAATAACATTCCGGTTTTGGGAACTAAATTAACAAGCGGAAATGAAATAAAAAGTCTTGAAAAAATGTCAAAGTTTGCTATAATAATGGGCAATGAAGGAAACGGGGTTAAGAGTAAACTTTTAGATTTATGTGATAATTATATTTACATCAAAATGAATTCAGCTTGTGAAAGTTTAAACGTTGCCGTCGCGACTAGTATTATTTTATATGAATTAGATAGGTAGGTGAGATAATGATATTACTTGGAAAATTAGTAAATACTCACGGCATTAAAGGTGAGGTAAGAATCCTTTCTGATTTTAAATATAAACATCAAGTTTTTCAAAAAGGCAAACACTTATATATTGGTAATGATAAACTCACCATTAATACCTATCGCCCTCATAAAAAATACGACATGGTGACCTTTGATGACATTAACGATATCAATGAAGTTTTAAAATATAAAGGTCAAAACGTCTATATTGATAAAGAAGAATTTGTTTTTGAGGGACCATTAAACGACGATTTAATTGGTCTTCCCGTATATGATAACAATAAACTATTAGGAAATGTTAAAGATATAGCCAGTAATCCTTCCCAAGAATTATTGGTTTTAGAAGACGGAACCATGATTCCAATGGTTCCAGAATTTATTACAGATATTAAGTCTGACCATATAAATGTTAAATTAATTAAAGGTTTAAAAAATGAGAATTGATATTTTAACGATATTTCCTAATATGTTTAATGGTTTCTTAACTGAATCTATTATTAAAAGAGCCATTCAAGATAAATATGTCGATATTCAAATTCACGATATTCGGGCATATAGTAAAGATAAACACAAAAAAGTTGATGACTATGGTTTTGGTGGTGGCAAAGGCATGGTATTGATGCCGGAACCTATTTTTGATGCTGTCGAGGACATTAAAACTAAAGATAGTAAAGTTATTTTAATGACGCCTCAAGGTGAGCCTTATAAACAAGCTAAAGCTTATGATCTAGCCAAAGAAAAACATTTAATCATTATCTGCGGCCATTATGAAGGTTTTGACGAACGTATCCGTTCTTTAGCCGATATGGAAATCAGTATCGGTGATTATGTTTTAACTGGTGGGGAACTTGCCAGCATGGTCATAACCGATAGTATTGTTCGGTTAATCGATGGGGTAATTGAAAAAGATTCGCATTTAAATGATTCTTTTAATAATAATCTCTTGGATTATCCTGTTTATACGAAACCTGTAGATTTCAAAGGCATGAAAGTTCCCGAAGTGTTATTGTCAGGGCATCATGCCAATATTGAAAAATTTAGAAAAGAAGAAAGTTTAAAAAGGACTAAAGAACGAAGACCAGATTTATTAGAAAAGAGATGATTTTATGAAACGTTACAGCTGTGATAAAAAAACAAATGATAAAATATCATGTGACATCCAAAAAATTAGTGATAACGGTTTTAAAATCAAACCTAAAAATAATATAAAATACGAGGGCATTATCGTTAGTGAATTAACTATCATAAATCCATTATTAATTGAAAACGTTTTAAAAAGGAAAACAAAGCGGAAATTAAATGCTTATCTTGGATTTTTAGTTGATTCTTTAGAAGATGATGATGCTACTGGTGAAGAGATGGCCTTAATTTTAGAAGATGCTGTCAAATATCGTATGATAATTATGCAAAAATATGCCAAATTTTTAAATAAAAGCTATATAAGTGAATTATTATTACGCGTAAATTTTATTGAAGAAGAACTAAAAATGCGAATTTATAATTATCAACATACTTTAAATTCTTATTTAGGTAAGGGAAGATAAACAAACAAAAAAGTTTGTTTTTTCTATTGACACTAATTAGTGGGGTCCCTTGTGGGCCCTGCTAATCAGGGTACAAGCCCCGCTGCTTGCGGCGGATTATAT
>CANQAO010000100.1 GCA_947589375.1 uncultured Bacilli bacterium
ATTTTCTATCATCTAAAGAAGCCTTGGACTATGGTCTAATTGATAAAATAATTTAAAAAGTTGAGAAAATTTAGTTCTCAACTTTTCAGACTGTTGACAAAAGAAATTTTGTTAATAGTCTGATATTATAAGTCAATAATATTTATATATTTTTGTGAAAAGTCGTTTTATTTTTGATTTGACATGAAAAATTTATTAAAGTTTGTATATAATATTAATGGCATGGTGTTGACAAATAAAAATTTATTTGTTATATTAGTCATGTCGAAAGCAATTTATATTTGCTTTGGGGTTCGTGGTATCGCGGACGGTAAGAACTGGAGAACCCAGTTCTTATTTTTTTGTTTAAGGGAATATTTTAATACCTTTATTTTTATAATTTGGATAACCTGCTATTTTATTTTCCATTACTAAAAAAGCTTGATCCTTTACATTTCTTTTAACATACTTATGAATAGGATAAGAAAATAAATCAGCTATTTCTAATCCAATATAAGTAACACTATATTCTTCATTCCATTTAGGATTAAAGTAAACTCCAGAAATTTTTGATTTTAACTCTTTTGAACTAATTTGTTTTGTTCCAGTAACATTTATAACTTTGCTAATATGTTTTAATAGCTCACCGTCTTCATCTTTACCTCTAGCTTCTAACATTATTATTCCTTTTTTCTTATTAGAAGTTTCATATATGTATCTTTCTAATAAGAAATCAAAAGCAACATTGTACACATTATGAGTATAACCCCTTTTTAAATACTCATAAAGATTTATACTAATAGAAATAATTTTACACTCAACATTATTTAAAATCGCTGATAAGTCTATCATAAATTCATCATAATTTATAATGCTATCATTAAAACAATTATCATGTTTTCTTATTTCTCTAGAGTGAAAACAAACAGCTTTATTTCTTTGTAATTTACTATCATAAAAAACGCCATTATCCCAATATTTTCTTTTCAATCTCTTAATATTTTGTTTAGAATCCATATATTGTGACTTTGTGAAAATACAACCAGTAATAGTAAAATATTTATCATCTTCAGATACTTCTTTATCATTTGATATTTGTTTTAATACATAAGTCAAATTACTACTACTTCCATTTTCATCAATACACATTATATAATCAATATCTTTTCCTATTGAGACAATTTTTGTTGGTTTTTCATACCATTTTGACATATATTAATTTCCCCCTTAAGATGTTGTTTAATTCAGTATAACATTTTTTGAATTTGAAAACAATAATTTGATTTTATAGATACAAAAAGGAGAGCTTCCGCTCTCTTAGGGAGATTTGGTTTACAAAAAAGCACCTAGCTAAATATTTAGCTAGGTGCTTCCCTTCTTTTTAAAGATATCATACTTCTTTAAAATATGCAATAAAAATAAGATTTTTCTTTGTTTCTCCGTGAAAATATTGTATAATAGTTTCGGAAATGAGGGATTATCATGAACCAGCTTATTTTAATTAAATATGGTGAACTTACTACTAAAAAGGATAACCGTAATTTTTTTATTAATACATTAGAAAAGAATATTAGGAGAGTTTTAGATGACAATGTAACTATTAGAAAAGATCGCGTGCGTATGTATATTGAGTGTGGTGATGCCGAAAAAACGGCTTTAAAACTTCAAAAAATTTTTGGTATTTATAGTATAGTTATCTGTCATAAGGTAAATAATAATACTGAGGAAATTTTAGGCAAAGCTTTAGAAATTATGGATAAAAGTAAAAAAACTTTTAAAGTCGTAACTAATAGAGCTGATAAAAGTTTTCCCATTCCTTCAATGGAATTTAGTAGTAAGATTGGTGGACTGATTTTAAAAAATTCTAATTTTAAAGTTGATGTCCATAATCCCGATATTACTTTAACTATTGAAATCAGAAATAATGGAACCTTTATTTATACCGATGAAATTAAAGGTGCGGGCGGTTATCCTGTCGGCATTCAAGGAACAGGTCTTTTAATGCTTAGTGGGGGAATTGATAGCCCAGTAGCTGGATATTTAACGCTAAAGCGTGGCGTCAATGTGGAATGTATTTATTTTGATTCCCCACCACATACCAGTCTTGAAGCTAAAAATAAAGTTTTAAAATTAGCTTCCATTTTAAATGAATATTCAGGACATATCAAAGTACATGTCATTCCTTTTACAGAAATTCAAGAAGAAATTTTTAAAAAATGTCCTGACACTTATATGATAACCATAATGCGCCGAATGATGTATCGAATCGCTGAAAAATATGCAGAAAAAATTGGGGCTAAAATAATCGTTAATGGTGAAAGTATCGGTCAAGTAGCTAGTCAAACTTTAAGCAGTATCGAATGCATAAATAGTGTGACTAATAAACCGATTATTAGACCTGTCGCTTGTTTAGATAAATTAGAAATCATTAATTTAGCCGAAAAAATTGGTACATATGATACCAGTATTTTACCATTTGAAGATTGCTGCACAATTTTTGTTCCAAAGCATCCCGTCATCAATCCTAAATTAGCTTTATGTGAAGATTATGAAATGGCTTTAAATTATGAAAAGCTAATCGATAAATGCCTTCAAAATGTTGAAGTTATTACTTCTTTTACCGAACCACAATTTGAAGAATTACTTTAACAAAAATTTCCATTAAAAAAAATGTATTTTATCGCCAAATGTACACACTATAAAAATGTACAGGAGGTGAGATAATGGCAAGTAATACTAATAAAATCGTTGTTCCAGGAGCTAAACAAGCTATCGAACAAATGAAATATGAAATCGCTAACGAATTAGGCGTTAATATGGGTCCAGATGCTACTTCAAGAGCTAATGGTTCTGTAGGTGGAGAAATTACTAAAAGACTTGTACAAATGGGTCAACAACAATTAAGCGGTACTAAATATTCTAAATAATTATATTTAGTTCTATAGACAAAAAGAGCTCTAACGATTTTGTTAAAGCTCTTTTTCGTCTTCTTCCATATCAATAATAATAGGCGAAATGGTTTTGTTATGCGTTTTAACTTTTGGTTTTTTCTTAAAAAATCTACGATATATATAATATATTAAACCTGCAATTACAAGAAAAATAAAAATATAAATAAAGAAAAACATAAAGCCAATAAATATAATAATTCCTGCGATGGCTAATAATATTTTTTTTAAATTATCCATATGATCTCCTTTATATAATTTTTTCTTGTATTTCGTAGTTTTGTTTTAAAATATTAAATACATTATCTTTTAAAATTTCATCTACTTTAGAAAAATACAAAGTTACCTTAGCTGTGCCTATATTAGGAAGCTTTAAATATTGGGAAACGCATTTACCCATATTAATTAAATGCGCTTTACTATGTTTTTTAATTATCTCACTTAAAACAGGATAATGGGTACAACCTAAAATGATATTTTTAGGATTATGTAAGTGCTTTAAATAATCTATAACAATGTCTTCACATTCTTTAGTATCTTTTTTGCCATTTTCAATAAGTGGTACTAGTAAGGGACAAGCTACTTCACTTTTAGCCACTTCACTAAAAGAACCACTTTGAATAGTCATTGGTGTCCCTAAAACGCCAATATCTGTAAGTTTATTATCACTTATATATTTAATAGTTGGCGTTAATACATCGATAAGCATAAGACCATATTTATCTTTAATTTTTGAATATATATTAGAGCTAATAGTCCCGCAAGCAATAACAACCATATTTACTTTTTGTTTTTTTAAAAAATCGATAATTAAATCAGCTCTAATTTCTAATTCGTCTTTGTTTTTAGTGCCATAAGGTAAATTTAAAGTATCACCAAAATAAATATATTCATTATGAGGATAATCATTAATAAGCTCTTTAAGTACTGTAAGGCCACCGATGCCTGAATCAAAAATTCCGATTTTCATTTTACCACCCTATATATTATTTTACACTAATTTTTGGTGTTTGTAACTAGAAATAG
>CANQAO010000101.1 GCA_947589375.1 uncultured Bacilli bacterium
CAGCTTGTTAGTAGTTGTAAATAACTACGTCGCAGGCACCATTTACTTTGTTTAACATATTTATATTGTGTCAGCTTGCGCTAGTAGCTCAATTGGATAGAGCGTTTGGCTACGGACCAAAAGGTTCCGGGTTCGACTCCTGGCTGGCGCGCCATATAACGGGAAGTAGTTCAACTTGGTAGAGCACTTGGTTTGGGACCAAGCTGTTGCAGGTTCAAATCCTGTCTTCCCGACCAGTTAATTATTAAATCCTTGATATCGAGGATTTTTTTGTATATAAAGATGCAACAGCTTGTCCCCAACAAGTGCTTACGTTAAACTTTATAATATATGCTTTCTAAATCTTGTTTCATAATATCAAAGCTTGTACCATGATCATGAATTTGACCTTGTTTATGCCCATATCTAAAAACATTGATTTTAAATGTAACTCGGATAGTGCCATTTTGAATAGCTTTTAAAAACTCATCAAAATTTTTTAAAATGTATAAATTATAATTTATATATTTAAAATATACATGAGGAAAGCTATACTTTCTTTCGGCTTCTACAAACATTAAATATTTTAATTTTCGTTCTAGTTTTTCTTTTAATAGTTCAAAAGACCAAGCACATTTGTCATCAATTAATTCTCGAGTGTATACGTCATAAACTTGCAAGATAACTTGCTTTTTTTTGAAATCGACAAATAATTTAAATAGAAATCTATTACCTACAGAAATAAATTTGTTTCCATAAAAGGCCATATTAAACACTTTAAATTCAGGATATTTTGAGTGTGGATAACCATATTCTTTATGAAGACGCTTTATTTCGTATAAATAGCTATCAGGAGTGGCACTAAAAAGTGTAATATAAGGTTCACTATCCACTTGTTTAGTTTTAAGTTCTATTTGCCCAAAATCAGGTATTTCATAATCTTCAGGGGTAATATTTAATTCTTGCTCTAAGGTTAAGCCTACACCAGCATAACCATTGCCACCAGATTTTATCCAGCCTCTAGACTTTATCACTTCTAATCTTTCTACTAAATCGTTTAATTCCTCCATAGTTTACCTCCTTTCTAAGCCCCTTTATAGTAATATACGACATCAATGACCCAAATTCCTTCTTTTATTTTAAAAAAAATGAAAAAAATAAATAGTAAAGAAAGCTAAAATTGTTCATACTATTTAATAAGCATAGTTATATCTTTAAAAATAGGCCGAAATGTGTTACACTATTATTAACAAGGAAGGAGACATAATATGAAGTGGGTTTTAATAATTGTAATTTTATTAATAATTGTTGTAGTTTTCATGTATAACTATTTAGTACGTCTAAATATTAGATGCAAAAATGCCTGGTCACAGATCGATAATCAACTTAAAAGACGTGCGGATTTAATTCCTAATTTAGTTGAGGTAACTAAAGGATACGCCTCTTATGAAAGTCAAGTCTTAGTTGATGTAGTAAATGCGCGCAATGAGGCTACATCGATGAGTGAAATGGCTAAAAATAGTGAAGAAGTTAGTGACAAATTAAATAAATTATTTGCTCTTTCGGAAAATTATCCTAATTTAAAAGCTAATGAAATATTTAAAAACTTACAGATTGAATTAACAGGCACCGAAGATAAAATTGCTTTTGCTAGACAGTTTTATAATGATACTGTTCAGCACTATAATACAGCTATTATGATTTTTCCAACTAATATATTGGCTAAAATTATGAAATATCAAGAAAAAGAATATTTTAAAGTTAACGATTCGGACAAAGAGCTAGTAAAGGTGGAATTATAATATGATAATTAAGGCTGTTCGTAAAAATAAAATAAAAACAATTTTCATTATAACTTGTTGCTTTATTTTTGTAACGTTACTGGTTTATTTTATCTCGCTTTTCTTTTTTGATAGCGTTTATATTGCGGCGACAATTGGACTAGCGGTAGCTTTCATTTCGGCTTTTGTCTCATACTATAATTCTGATAAAATGATTTTGTCAGTAAATGGAGCCAGACCGGCGACGCGTGAAGAATTCTTACAGCTTAATGTCTCATTAGAAGCTTTATGTATAAGTGCAGGGTTGCCATTACCTAAGATATATGTCATGGATACGCCAGCCCTTAATGCTTTTGCTACTGGTAGGGATCCTAAACACGCGGTTGTCTGTGTTACAACTGGTTTATTAGAAAAATTAGATAAATATGAACTTGAAGGTGTTTTGGCCCATGAACTATCACATATCAAAAACTATGATATTTTAGTATCTACTATTGCAATTGTCATGGTTGGTTTTGTCTCTATTATTGGTGATATGTTTACATATCATATGTGGTATGGTGATAGTAATGATAGTGATAATAAAGCTTCAGCCATTCTAATGGTTATTGGACTGGTATTTATTATTTTGTCACCAATATTTGCTACATTACTTCAGTTAGCAATTTCTCGTAATCGTGAATATTTAGCTGATGCTAATGCCGTGGAAATTACTCGTAATAAAAATGGTCTTATCAGTGCTTTAAATAAACTTGAAAATGAAAATACACCAATACAAGTAAATTCGGCGACGGAGTCATTATTTATTGTTAATCCATTAAAGAAGAAAAAAGCTAAAGATTCCCTTTGGAGTACACATCCTAGTACAGCTAATCGTATCCAACGATTACAAAATATTCAATAATTAAAGGTCAGAAAAGTTTCTGACCTTTTATAAATTTTGCTTAAAACATAGATAATTTTTTTAAAATATGGTATGATGATATAGGAAAGAGGTAAAGATATGAACGAAACTAAAAGATTGTTATCAGTATTTGGTGTCATTTTGATTATTGTAGGAGTTATTTTACTAGTGAGTTTTTGGCCTGAAAAGGATAAGACTTTTATTTGTGGTGTAGCTGCTGATGGTGATTACAGCAAATTAGGTAAAGTTGATTATAAACAATATCAATGTTTATATAAAGATGAATCTAAAAATGGTTTAATTATTGCTGATAAATTAAGCACAAAAGAAAAGAAAGCTTTAAATGATGCGGCTGAAGATATTAGCCATGCTTTATATTATCTTGATACTGAAAATATTGCTAAAAGTGATTTAAATAAAATCAAAAAAGAATTAGATTATAAAAATCAAACGATGTTCATTATTGAAAATAAAAAGGTCAAAGATACTAAAAAATTAGATTTAACTAGTAAAGATGAAATTTTGAAATATGTTAAGGATGCTGAACTGGCTAAATTTGCTTGCGGTGTTAAGACTGATGAGGAATATGAAAATTTAGGCGCTATTACATATGAACAATATCAGTGTTTATATGAAAGTGATAATGCTTTTGCTTTAGTGCTTGAACAAACTACTTGCGGATATTGTCATCAATTTAATCCAATTCTTAACGATTATGTCGGTGAAGAAAACTTGCCAGTTTATACAATCCAAATTGACACTTTAAAGGCTAGCGATAAGCAAGAATTGCTTGATTCTCTTGAATACTTTAAAGATAACGAAAGTTGGGGAACACCACTTAGTTTAGGTATTAAAAATAAAGAAGTTGTTGCTGATCTTAGTGGATATACTGATGATACTACACAAATAGAAGAATTCTTTAAAAAGACCGGCTTAAAAAAATAAGAGCTCAATTCATGAGTTCTTTTTTGCCTTTATTATTAAATTGTTTAGAAATAAAGCAAAAGTAGTGCCTAAAAAATAAAAATCGCTGAAATTCAGCGATTTATTGCCATATGGTGGAGAATAAGGGATTCGAACCCTTGACCTCCTGCGTGCAAAGCAGATGCTCTAGCCAGCTGAGCTAATTCCCCAAATGTCCAACTGCTTTTAAATTGTAACACAATATAAAATAAAAATCAACATTTTTGGTAAAAATAATCGCATATTCTATGATTAATTTGTGATAATGTCTTAAGTGTTAACTTTGGAAAATGTCTCAAGTTAATATATAATATGTCAC
>CANQAO010000102.1 GCA_947589375.1 uncultured Bacilli bacterium
TAAACATGAAGGAAAAAGATATAGATATCAAAACTATATCTGAAGTTACTGGTTTACCGCCAGAAACTATTGAAAAATTATAATAATTTGTCATATGACAACAAAATTATTTGAAAGAATAGATTTTTCTATTCTTTTTTCTTTTAAATTAAGGTATAATTGGGATGTGGTGGTGCTTATGCAAAAAATAGTAATAATTGGTGGTGGGGCGGCTGGTTTAGTGGCCGCTATATATGCCGCTAAATCGGGTTTAGAGGTAACTCTTTTAGAACGAAATAATAATGTCGGCAAAAAAATCTTAATAACAGGTAATGGTCGATGTAATTATTTTAATGATGATTGGGATTTAAGACATTATCATTCGGCTAATCCAGAAATATTAAAACAAATTATCACCGAAAAAAATTTAAAGGAAATTATTGATTTTTTTGATCAAATTGGCATTGTGCCTAAAATAAAAAATGGCCTATATTATCCTAATTCCAATCAAGCGGTAAGCGTTAGGGAAGCTTTACGCTGTGAATGTAAATTAAATGGTGTAAAAATCAAAAACGATATTTATGTAACTAAGATTATCAAAAAAGATAAATTTGTGATTAATCCAGAAACTGATCATATTGTCGCAGACAAGATTATAATTGCTACTGGCTCTAAAGCAGCTTTTAAAACTGGTAGTGATGGTCTTGGATATCAAATAGCCGCTTCTTTAGGTCATCATGTAATTAAACCACTTCCCGCTTTAGTGCAATTAGTAACTAAAGAAAATATTAAACCATTAAGTGGAATTAGATGTGATGTCAGCGTATCACTCCAGGAAGATCAAAAAATATTAAAAACCGAAGTAGGGGAAATTCAGTTTACTGATTATGGTGCGAGTGGCATCTGCATTTTTAATTTAAGTAGTTTGTGCGCTAGAGGATTAGATCAAAATAAAAAAGAAGCAGTGGTGATTAACTTGCTTCCTACAATTTCTGATTTTATTAGTTTTATGGAAAAACGTAATCAAAAGGTTAAAGGGCGTAATTTAAGTGAACTTTTCGATGGCCTTTTAAACTATAAATTAGCCGATTTTATTCTTCAAAAAACGAATTTAGATAAAAAGGCTAAATGGTCTAATTTAACTTTAAGCCAAAAAGAAAAATTAAGCCAAAATATTACAGCTTTTAAATTAGAAATCGAAAGTACTAAAGATTTTGATTGTGCCCAAACATGTAGTGGGGGCATTCCGCTTACGGAAATTAATCCGCAAACTTTTGAATCTCTAATAGTCAAAGATTTATATTTTGCGGGGGAAATTTTAGATGTCGATGGTGACTGCGGCGGATATAATTTAACATTTGCTTGGCTTTCAGGGATGTTAGCGGGCAAAAATTAAAAAGGTTTATAAGTTAAAATAGCTTCAATAATTTTATAAGTTTTACCCTTAATATTTTCATCTTTAATATTTAGTAAATTTAGTATATAATTATTAGTGGACATGTGATCACAACCTTTCAATGTTTTAGACAATTACGTTGTATCAGATTACATGTCTTTTTCATACTAAAAAATAGTGTGATGATTTTTTTCACCAACACTATTTATAATACAATCAAAAAATGTTCATTTTGAACATTTTTTTAAATGTGATTCATAATATAGGCAAACATACCTAGGCCCATAAAAGCGGTAATAAATCCTAGAATAGAGCAGTGGACAAAGGCATATTCTAAATGGTGATCTTCAGCTGTCGTAATAGGTAAGTGATACCATTTTCTTTTTTTAGTTTTTTCTTTTTTAACTGGTGGCGTTAACATTTGGGCTTCGTCATCTTCTAGTTTTAAAGTATCTAACTCTAAAGTGTTTTCCATAATATCATAGTTAGTTTCATTCATTAATTCTTCAAGTAGACTATTATTATTTTGATTACTATAAAGTTCTTCATCTTGATAGTTATATTTACCCATATGTCTCACCACCTTTTAATTTAAGTTCATTATACTATAACTATTTTCATTTTTCAATCTTTTTTTAAAAATAAATTACGACAAAATACTACTTTTTTTTCATTAGTACTTGACAATGCATAGTAGTAGGTATAAAATGGGTATGAAGAGGTGATTTATGAATTCGCAATTTAAAAAAGGTGTCTTGGAACTAATTGTCTTATTATCAGTTAGTAAACGAGATATGTATGGTTATGAACTAATATTAGAAGTATCGAAAGTTGTCGATGTCAATGAAGGTACGATTTATCCGTTACTTAAAAGACTAACCAATGAAAAATATTTTGATACGTATTTGGTGGAATCAACGGAAGGTCCTTCTAGAAAATATTATAAGATAACAGCTTTAGGCAAAAAAAGAATGCGTGAGCTTAAAAAAACATGGCATGAGTTTTCTTCTTCGGTTAATAATTTTATAAAGGAGTGTGGTAATAATGAATAAAAATGAGTTTTTAAGCGCTTTAGCTAAGAAACTATCGGTTTTAAATGATAGTGAAAAAGAAGATATTATTAGTGAATATACCGATACTATTAATGAAAAAGTTAAAAATGGTATGAATGAAAAAGAAGCTGTCAAAGATTTTGGCGATATCGATGATTTAGCTAAAGAAATTTTAAAAGCATATAAAATTAATCCCGATTATGAAAATAATAGTGAAAGTTTTTCCCAAAAAAGTGAGGCGGCTATTAAACGGGGCGCGGGGAAGATTGCTGATTTTTCACGAAGACTAGCTAGTAAATTTAAAAATGCTAATGAACTTAGTTTAGAATTATTGTTTGAAATTGTGATTAAAGTATTTTTAGTCTTGATTGGTTTAGCTATTTTAGGTATGTGCTTTGACTGCTTATGTGATATCGGCGAAGGCCTTTTAGGGCATTCATTTGTTTCACCATATAGTGAAATTTTAGTGACGATATGGTATTTATTTATCTTTTCAATTTTTGTTTTACTTGGGGTGATGTTGGTAACTACTGCTTTTAAAAAATATTTTGAAGGTAATAATCAAAAAAGTTCTCAGCATAAAGCTTTAAATACTAAAAAAGAAGATAAACAAGTTAAAAATGGAACGACAATAGGAGATGTTTTAATTTTAATTGTTAAAATATTTGTAATTGTCTGGCTAATTGTCCCTTTGATGTTTATGGATTTATTGGCTATTGTATTTTTAGTTTTAACAATCGTGTATCTAATTAAGGGGTTAGATTTATTCGGCCTAAGCTTAATCATGATTGGGATTGTAAGCGTTATCACTTATCTTATTATTTTGCTTTTTAAACTTATTTTAAATAAAACGAAGTTAAGTATCATTCCTCTAATTGTTAGTACTTTGTTTATAATTGTGGGCGGCGTAATGTTTACCTTTTCAGTGATGAGCATTGATTATTATGATAAAGCCCCTAAAGGCATCAAAATGGAGACCCTGACTACAACTTTAAATGTTAATGAAAATGCCCATATTCATTATAATAATTTTTATAATCGAGAGCAGGATATTAAAAAGATTACTGATAATACTTTAAAAGATGGGGAAATTAAATTAGATATTGCTTATAATAAAGATTGTTATAATGTTAGCGTGGATGAAGAAGTAATTAAAGAAGATTGTGATGGTACTTGCAGTTTAGAGGTAGTTCATTATATCAATATTAATGCTGATTCAATAGATGATATAAACTCTGCTAAAGTAGCCTATAAATTATTTATCGATAATTTAAAAAATAAAAAAGTGTATAATTATCATAAAATATTTACCGGCAATTTAAAGATTACGGCTAATGAAGCTACTTTGGCGAAAATAGCAATTAACAATTATTAATTAGGACGGATTTTCCGTCTTTTTCATTTATAAGGAAAGTCATACAAGATTTCCAAAGAAAAATTAACAAAAAGTTAAATAAAATTATTGATTATAACCCAAACATTTG
>CANQAO010000103.1 GCA_947589375.1 uncultured Bacilli bacterium
TTATACCAATAAATTTTGATTAAACAAAAAATCGCCCTTTAGGGCGAAGAATGAAATTTATTTCATTCCTTTTTTATAATTATGTTAAGTTTAACATAATTATATAATAGGAAAGTGTGTTTTATGCTATAATGTTTCTAGAATGGAGATGCGTGTTTTGAAAAAAAAGAAGTTTTTAATTATAATGGGGATTTGTAGTTTATGTCTAATTATTATATTTTGACTATTTATGTTCTTAAATAATCAAGAAAATAGTATATCCTTAACAAAATCAAAAGAAAAAATTAAATTAATTAAGCCCGAATATTTTGAAGACACTTATGTTTTAAATATTAAAGAAGATAAAAATGAATATTTGTCATGTAATATTGTGGAAGCTTTTGGGGTAATTCCCACCGCTGATTCTTTAATTAAAACCAACAATCAAGTTTTATTGGCCCTAAAGGAGATGTATGATAATAATGAATATTCTGATTTAATTTTAAGGCGAGGGTATTTAACTGATAAAGAATCATTAGCTCAAGAAGTTGATGATCATAAAAGTGGATATGATGTTGATTTCTTTATTAAAGGAAAAAAATGGACAGATTTTGAAGGCCATAAAGTAGCAGATGCTTTAATTAAAAATGCTTATAAATATGGCTTTGTTTTAAGATATCCAGATAAACATAACTATCAACCTTGGCATTATAGATATGTGGGGCCAGTTCATGCTAAAATAATGCATGATGAAGATTTAACACTATTTAGATACCTAGATGGACTTAACAAACTAGCTACTAAACAAATATATAATGTCGCGGGAACTACTTATAGGTTATATGTAGTTTCTAAAGATGATATAGTTGTGCCTAAATATTATAATTATTTCATTAGCAGTCTAAATGCCAACAAATACGTTATTACCTTTGATACAAAGAAAACTGCTAATATAAAGAAAATGACCACTAAAAAGGACCTTGTTGGCAAAAACCTTAATGAATTAAAAGTATTATATGATTTAACTTTAGTAAATAAAGATCATGAGATTCCTACTGAACTATTAAACAATGTTAATTTAGTTAGTTTAACCAAATATTTAAGTGATGATAATAATCCTAAATATTTATTAGATGAAAACGTTTTAAGAAAGCTTAAACCCCTAATTGATAAAGCTAATAAGTTAGATAGACATACCACCTATTTAACCAGTTCTTATAGGACGTATAAAGATCAGAAACGCTTATATGATAATGGTGATAAAAAATTAGTTCAAGTTCCTAATCATAGTGAACACCAAACCGGCTTAGCTTTCGATATAGCTAATTCCTATAAACCAAATACAGGATTTATCGAAACTTATCAAGGCATGTGGTTTAAAAAGCATGCTCATGAATATGGCTTTATCTTAAGATATCCTATTGATAAGGTAAATATTACAGGCATTAGTAATGAACAATGGCATTTTAGATATGTTGGCCAGCTAAATGCTACTATTATGCAGGAAAATAATTTAACTTTAGAGGAATATATTAATTATTTTAAAGATGATACGATTTATCAGGTGTCATACAATAATAAAAATTATCGACTATATAAAAGCTCTTTAGATTCAGATACCATCAAAACATTTAATAATGCCGATAAAATATATTATTTAAAAGATAATAGCTATTTATCAATTACCGAAAAATAATTAGTTTAGGGTCTCTTGTATTAATTAATAAAAAAAGAATTTTTGATAGTCAAAAATTCTTATTTTTTTTGGAGCACCTAGTCGGATTTGATTTTTTTAATATTAAATCGTTGATTTTAAAAGGATTATGAGATGTTATTAATTGTTTTGGACTTGTTTTTGGACTTGTTTTAAAATTTGTTTATTTT
This sequence comes from uncultured Bacilli bacterium, assembly GCA_947589375.1. Lineage (GTDB taxonomy): Bacteria > Bacillota_I > Bacilli_A > RF39 > UBA660 > Coprosoma. The sequence goes on from CANQAO010000103.1 coordinate 1,864, forward strand.
ATTTAATTCTGTATAATAATCTTTTTCAATTAGGTGTGTATATGTTTTTAAAGTCTCATTTATATTCGCATGTCGCAATATTTTTGATATAACAGCTATATTAATATTAATAGAAAATAGCCAAGTAGCGCAGCTATGCCTAAAGTCATGAAGCCTAATATGTTTATTAATGTTTGCTAATTTAAAATATTTTTCTTTGTTATATTCAATATTGTGTGAGCTTATTGGTTTTAATCCATTGAAAATATACCATTTATCATTAAAACCATCTTGGTTTTTTAATTCATTTATAATACTATTTATTTTTTTATTTAATGAAACATCTAAATCAATAGGTGCTTTCGATGATGCTGTTTTAGGTTCTTTTAATTTATTTTGTTTAGACATTGTATGATTCACCATTAATTGTTTTTTTTCATAATCAAAATCACAAACTCTAAATGCTCTAATTTCTCCAATTCTAGGACCTCTTTTGAATAATAAATCAAACAAAGTATTGTATTTTAAATTGTCTTTGGTCGCTTTCATTAACTTTTTATATTCTTCATAGTCAATTACATTATAAATTGTACTTTGTTTGCTTAATTTAATTTCTTTTTGAGTGCCAAACTGACCTGCTTGTCTTGCAAAATTGGTGCTACAGTAGCCCTCTTGTATTCCAAAATCTATCATATTACATATTTCATTATGAATTTCATTTAAACGCTTAATAGAGTATTTTTTGGCTTTATATTCTTTATTTGGCTTTTTACCACGATTGTATGTTTTATTTTTCATTTCTATTTGCCACTCTAAATATATATTTTTATCGAATGAACAAATGGCTTTATATGGATATGTTTTTGTTTGATTTGTATTATCATTTTCGCAAAAATGATTTAATTTAGTAATTTTTGCTTTTAAAGTGTCCTCATCTACTTTGTTTTTTTGATTTTCAATATATTTATTTTTTAACTCAAATAATGTTATATTTTTCTTTTTTTCTTTTTTTATAATTGGTTCGTTTCTTAATCTTTTTTCTTCTCGTTCTGCTTCTTCTTTTCCTGATCTACCTAACCAATTTTTGTTATGCCTTTTTATTTGTTTAGCATTCCCATTTTCATCTGTCACATAAGTTCTAATATAATATTGTTTTTTACCATCTACTATTTTTTCAATGTTTTTACCTGTTTTTTTGTCTTTAATCATTTCAACATAAACTGGCATAAAACCACCTCCAATTATTGTTATTTTCTTAAAAATATAGTATAATTAGAGTGCATAGAAAAAAGTTTATGTCTGGTCGGCATACTTTTATTTATGCACTCAGGCTATTACTGTTCCAGCAGTAGTAGTCTTTTTTATTTATATAAAATTAGATTGATATATTTAAGAACTTTTTCCTTTAGTAATTTTTGTGTTTTTTCATCTAATTTAATTCTTTTTTTATCTTGATCTTCGTAATGACTTATTAGTCTATTAATTGATAAAGTTTTCATTTGGTCTAATAAAGCAATAGAATCAGTTTGTTTTAAATATTGCCAGCTGAAATGTTTAACTTTGGTATAATTTCTATCATAAAAATCTTGCTGAGTTTTAAAATGCTTTATTTTTGGACTTGTTAAAGGTATGCATAGTACAATATCTTTGATTGAAGGAAGTTTATAGATTACTCCTAAATGTACTTTATTTATTTCACGACCAACATTTCCTTTAAAATTAATATAATAAATTTCACCATCTTCTAATTTCATAACATACCTCCTATAAACTAAAAGGGAACCCTAAATAATAGAGTTCCCTTTAAATCATAGATAGTCTAATATGTCCATCGAGTAATACTCTTCACAATGCTATCCTTGATGTAATAATTTGGTTGACTGATATGTCCATCGAATAAAATTCTTCACAATGCAACCAATTACATAATTGCTTATGTGCTAATAATATAACACATTTTAATTAGAAAGTCAAATACTTTCTACAACTCTATTATATGCATTTTACATAATTTTATTTACTATTTTTATCATATTTATTA
>CANQAO010000104.1 GCA_947589375.1 uncultured Bacilli bacterium
CTTCGGATTCAGTTATTCCCCCTTCTTTCCAAACGTCAGTAAGCTGTTTCCTATCTTGGATACCTTTCAATCTTTTTGTAATCCATTTTTCATCATAACCTTTAGCTCTATATACATTCATAGCTCTTTGAACAGTTAATGATGGATCAAATACTTCATCAATTCTTTCACGACCCAATTTTGCTAACCACTGTTTAATAGGTTCAGCATTCTTACTAGGAATTGATTCAATTATTCTAAACATTCCTTCAATATCAACAACATCGGTCATACGATATTTACCATCCTGGGCTTTAAGTTTCAAAGCGTGACAATTTGTCACGGTTTCATTGCCTTCTTCTCTTAATCGTTGTTTCAATTTTCTCCAATATGCTTGTTTATCTTTACTTTCTGTAATAACACCCACTATATCTATAACACTTATAAAGTACTTTTCTTGTTCCTTATCCCAAATTGTTCTAATTGTTTCATTTTTAAATATCTTATTTACTAAATACATTTTATCTTGTTTCATAGTTATTCCCCCTATCTCTTTGATAAATCAATTATAACATTTGTTCGGATAATTATACAACAACTTTTTATTATTTTTTTAAAAAAGTTATCCAAATTGGATAGCTTTTTTATATATTAAACATTTTATTTACAAATATTCATTATTTTTCTAATATGTTACCTTTTATATTTACATATATTCTTTAATTGGCAATTTACACATAATGGTTTTCTGGCTGTACAATGATATCTACCAAATAAAACTAATTGATGATGTCTTTTACATAAATCTTCTTTTTTAAATTTTTTCGTTAATTTCTTTTCAATCGTTAAAGGATCATCACCTTGTTTCGCTAGACCTAAGCGAACACTTACTCTAGAAACATGAGTATCCACGGCTAAACAAGGTTCATTAAATAAATTACTTAAAACAACATTGGCAGTCTTGCGACCCACTCCTGGAAGGCTTTCCAAATATTTCCGGTTATTAGGAACTTTACCATGGCATTCTATTAAAAGTTTTTGAGCAATTTCAATTACATTACGAGCTTTCTTATTAAAAGTCCCTATTGGTCTAATGATATCAATAACATCGGTTAGCTTAGCTTTGCTTAAAGCCTCTAAACTAGGATATTTAGAAAATAAGACATCAGTAACCATATTCACTCTTTTATCCGTTGTTTGGGCACTTAACATCACCGCTAGAACTAATTCATAATCTTTATTATAATTAAGTTCACATCTAGGATTAGGAAATAGTTCATCTAAATAATCTTCAATTATCCTCATTGAGCCAGTCATAATCAAATACTTCTTTCTTATTTTTCTTTTTAGATGTCTGTGATTTTTGAATGTCATCTTTAGTTTTAATGCCTTTTTTCTGCCATTCATATAAAATCTTATCGATATATCTTAAATTACTAACGCCATTGTAAACCGCTTCTTTTAAAGCTAAAAGAATCAGTTCTTCGGTTATATTATCTTCAAGCCAAGCACTAATAATTTCATATTCCATCGGGCTTAAAGTACGCGCAAACTCTTTTTCAAAGTGATCATAAATATTAGTTTCTTGTTTTTCTTTTTTATCTTCCATTAAAATTAAAGCTAGTTTTTGATAAAGAGTTTCAAAAGACACATATTCTTCAGCCACATTATTGTTAGTAATACTTTCTAATGATAGAATATCTTTTTTAGTTAAACTACTAATAATGTTAAGAATATCTACTGATTTAAGACCTAAATCCTTAGAAATACGCTCAGGATCAAACTCGTTATTATTTAAAAGATAAATAAGAACAATAAATTCTTTATCGGTAATTTTTAAAGCTTTATAATGTGTTAGTAATAATTTAGGAATGATGATATTACCATCTTTTAATATATCAATTATTTTTCCTGTCATTTTTAATCACCTAAGATTATTATAAACTAATTATGAGGTTTTGTCGATGGAACAATGACAACATTATAATATTCTTCACGGAGTTTTAAAATAGTAAAGCTATCATCACTTACAATATTACTTTCAATCCATGATTCTTGAACTTGTTTCAGCCATTTTTTATCAATCGCATCATCATAAAAAATAACTGAGGTATTTTCATTAACATAAAATTCTTGATTTAAACGCCTAAGATAAACAAAGTCACAGCTCCCTTTAGGTACATTATCATAAACACATAACATATAATTATTTATTTGAAATTTTAAAATGTTTTGTTTTTTCGTGATATGGATATTGCCAATTTTCTTATCAATATTATTTTGTAGATAAAAAATATCGGGGTTTTTACCAAAAATTTTTAAAGCTTCTTTGATACCATCTTCACTTTTATATTCTAAAACAAATAGTGATGATTTTTGATTATCCGTAACTAAAATAGAATTACTATTTTTAAGTCTTAAAAAGATAATCCCCGTTTCATTATCTTTTAATCTTAAATCAATGTGTTTGGCCGTAAAAGCTCTAGTTTCTAAACTACTAAAAAGACAAAAAGATATGATTAATAAAACAATTATTTTTTTCATAAAAAACACCCTTATTAAAGGGTATGTTTTAATTATAATTATTAGTAATATATGCCGTTAAAGATTCTTTTGTATTTTGAAGTTCATCATTTACTAATTTTTTTTCTAAGTCTCTAATTAAATCTTTTAAAAATGGTCCCGGCTCTTTATTTAAAAGTTCACAGATGTCCATCGGACTTAAGGCAATATCTAACTTACTATGAATCTGCAAACTAGAATATAATTTATTTATTTTATGGCGATCGATTCCATAAAGTTCTGAAGCTAAATCACAGACATATAAACCATATTTATATAAAGTATATTTATCTAATAAGTTTTTACCTTTAAGCACCAGCAAAGATGAAATTGTTTCCTTTTCATTAGTACTAAAATTATATTTATCAAGGGCATCTAATTGAGCCCAAGTCACCATTAATGATGGCGTAATTTTAATTTTTTTAAGTTTCGGAATGTCCAAATTATCAGCTAGTTTTAAATCACACAATAACTTAATACCATATTCTTTATTAGGACTCGCAAAAATAATATCTAATTCGTCCCGTTTACGCTCTTTTGATAGTTTTTTAACCAGTGGGGCATATTTTTTAATATAAGCTTTTAAAACGGGTTCTAATTCAAAATTTAAGACGGTGGCAAACCTCACCGCTCTTAAGATTCTAAGGGCATCTTCTTTTAATCGAATTTTAGGATTACCAATCATTCTGATGATGCGATTATCTAAATCACTTTTGGCATTTAGTAGATCAATTTCGTTACCATCTTTATCAATACACAAAGTATTGATCGTGAAATCTCGTCTTTTTAAATCTTCTTCTAAACTATCAATATATTTAATATCCGTAGGCTTTCGATTATTGATATATTTGCCTTCACTACGAAATGTTGTAATTTCAAAGTTTACTTTATCATACATAACAATGACCGAACCATATTCCGTATTAGTCGTAATAACATCTTCGAAAATACTCATAATTTCCATTGGTGTAGCATCCGTACAAATATCGACATCAATAGAACTTCTTTTTAAGTATAAATCCCTGGGAAAACCACCGATAATATAAGCTTTATAACCATACTCTTCGATTTTTTTTAAGACTTTTAAGGCCGAGCTGTACACATTAATTCCTCCTTCTTAGCAGAAAAAAAAGGCTATAAAAAGCCTTAGTTAACAGCGTCTTTTAATTTAGCACCAGCTTTGATAGTAACTGCAGTTCTAGCAGGAATAGTAACTGTTTCCCCAGTTCTTGGGTTACGTCCTTTTCTTGCAGCTTTGTGTTGAGTTGCAAAAGTGCAGAAACCAGTTAAAGCTACTTT
>CANQAO010000105.1 GCA_947589375.1 uncultured Bacilli bacterium
TTGCCTTTTTTAAACATAAAAAAATACAAATTTGCCATTTTTGCATAAAAAAATGCGAATATATTCGCATAAAAAATAGTCCCCGATTTACTACTATCGCCAAACTATTTTTATATATCTATGATTGGCAAAGTAATTATAGCCCTAGTATATTTTCCTTTTTCAGATTCATATACTAAATTACCTTCATGCGCCTCAATAATTCCCATTGATAAGGAAACACCTAACCCCGTTCCATTAATTTTCGTAGTAAAAAATGGTTCACCCATCTTTTTTAATGCCTCATCAGCAATACCTACCCCGTTATCTTCAATATTAATCGAAAAGTTATTCTTTTTGGTGGTGGTCCATATTTTAATTTTCGGATTATTATTTAAAGCTTCAACGCTATTTTTAATGATATTTAATAAAACTTGAAACAACTTATTATAATCCCCATTAATAAAAACTTCATCATCAGTAATTTTAATATCTGTTTTAATTTTATTGGCTTTAAAATAAGGTTCATAATTCTTAACAAAATCACTTAACAAATAATTAATGTCTAAAATATCCTTATTTAATTTGATTTTATTCATGGAAAGAAAATCTTCTAATACAATAAAGGTTTTATGAACTTCTTCTTTCATAATCGAAACATATTTTGCGGTTTGTTCAATATTTTCTGGATCAATCATATCTAAATAACCCTTACACACCGCAATGGGATTTTTAATTTCATGCGCTAGATGAAACAGAGTAGTTTTAAGTTTTTTATCGTGTTCAATTTCTTTCGCCGAAACTTTAATTTTCAAAATATCCTCAACTTGAATTAACATATAGATAATTACCCAGGATATAAACCAAAATAGTAAGCCATCTAAACCTAATTCAAAATAATATAAAATTAAATTATTCTCTAAAGGTGCACTAAAAATACCAATACAAAATACGAGTATTAAGGTAAATAAAGCCAAAAAAGATTGGACTTTAACTACTTTAAACAATAGTTTATATAAAATATAATATAACATATAAATTATGACTATAAAAAATAAATATCCTTGATAAAAATTATAATAATATAAAATAGCTACCAATGACGAAATAATAATAGTTATATTATTGCGTTTAACATAAGATACTAATAAGGGAATATTGACTAAAAACATCGGAATGAATTCAAAAATTGGTTTATTGTATTTTAAAACAATATATAGCGCTGTAAACGTCATACAAACTAAAAATAGTTCATTTTCACGATCGTCAATTTTTTTTGTATAAGCAATATAAAATAAATACAATAAAAAAGGAACCAAAACATGTAATATATCTAACATCATTTGATCTATAACCATAGTTTCACCTCTAAAACTATTATAAAGAATGAGCAATGTCATATTTTGTCGAATTAAGTAAATTATTGAAAAAAAAAGAACTATTTTAGTTCATCAATATGTTTTTTTAATTGTTTAGCATCATCACCAAAGATAATTTTTAATTGATTGTCGATTTCGACAATTCCTTGGGCCCCCATTTTTTGAATCGCTTCTTTATTAACTAAATCAATATTGTGCAGATTAACTACAAAACGTGAGTTATTAACTTCATAATCGATAATATTTCCTTTGCCACCTAAAAACTGCACTAATTTATTAGCTTCCAATTTAAAATCTTTCTTTTTGGATTTAACAATTGCTAAAGCAATTATTAATAAAATTAAAATTATCACTATATATTGCCAAATCATTTAAATCACCTACTATAATTATACTATATTTTCAAGTTTTTTGAAAACTTTTTTTAGATTAATTGTATATTTATAAAAGTTAGTGTATTATATTTAGTGGTGATCCTATGAAAAATATTTCAAAGTATAAGATTGATAAAAGTATCTTAATTCCGATATTTATATTTTTCATTATCAGTGTCTTAACTTTATATGGAGCTACCAGTATTTTACCAAGCTATATGGATGATTTACCATATAAACAAATTTTATGGTATATTGGTGGCTTTGCTTTAGCCTATTTAGTTATGACCATTGGTAATACTCATATTTACCGGCTAACCTGGTTTTTATATGGTCTTGGAATCTTATCCTTATTAGGCTTATTTTTCTTTGGTACATCTATTAACGATGCCACCTGTTGGTATGAAATTAAAGGATTAGGTACCTTGCAGCCGAGTGAATTTATGAAAATTATTTTAATTATCACTCTCGCCTCAGTTATTTCGAAATTTAATGAAGATTTTCCTAATCCTAGTATTACGGAAGAATTTTTCTTTTTAATTAAAATCATATTAATCGTTTTCGTGCCAAGCATTCTAACATTTTTAGAACCAGATACTGGAGTAGTTTTAATTTATTTACTAATTACCTTAATTATGTTATTCGTCTCTGGCATTAGATATCGTTGGTTTTTAATTTTATTTGGCCTCTTAGGTCTTTCGGTTCTAGTAGTTCTAGGAGTTTACTTTATTAATCAAGATTTATTTATTAAAATATTTGGTACTAGTTTCTTTCTTAGAGTAGATAGACTCTTAGATTGGTCTAATCAAAGTGGTTATCAACTGGAAAATAGTTTAAGTTCGATTGGTTCAGCTGGTTTATTTGGCCATGGTTGGAATGTCAATCCTATTTATTTTCCTGAAGCTGGAACCGATTTTATCTTTGCGGTGTTTGCGAGCCATTTTGGTTTTATTGGTTCTGTTCTGTTAATAGGACTTATTACTTTCTTTGATATTAGACTGATCATGATGGCTGTCAAAACCAATAAATTAGTTAATAAATATATTATTGCCGGAGTAACCGGGATGCTTATTTATCAGCAAATTCAAAATATTGGAATGACTTTTGGTCTACTGCCAATTACCGGAATCACTTTACCATTTATTAGTTATGGTGGTTCAAGTTTACTTAGTTACATGTTAGCCATGGGTCTTATTTTTAATATTTCGAATGAAAATATGCGTTATACCAATTAAAAAATCACAAATTTTGTGATTTTTTTTATTCAGCTTTTGTTTCAGTGGTAACTTCTTTTCCTTTATAAGTTCCACATTTTGGACAAACTCGATGTGGTTTAATAGTTGCCCCACATTTTGGACAAGTTGTAGTAGTCTTTTCATTTATTTTATAATGTGTACGACGTTTTCTACCTCTAGTATTACTTACTTTTCTAGCTGGTACGGCCATGTTAAACACCTCCTATAATAAATCTTTTAACTTTGCTAAAGTAGAATTACCGGATGTTTCATCGGTAATTAGTTCCCAACCATCACCTTTAGTTTTAACGTCACTTACGTCATCACTAACAATTCGCATGGGAATTTCCATCAATATATTTTCCCATATTATTGGAAAAATATCAATAGTTTTTTGATTGTTTTTTACGTTTTCGGCAAATTCTTCCGCCATTTCCGCCAAATTTTCGTCAATTTCAACAGAAAAATCATAATTTACTGGTTTAAGGGAAATCGCACAAGGTAATATCATCGTTCCCTCTACTATTATATTTATAGTATAGTCATATAGACTATTTTTCCCAATTTCTCCTTTTATTTTCACATTATCTAATTTTAAGATGCCACTATTTTCTAGTTCTTCTTTTGTGAATGAATAAGTCATATCGATGGGAATAAAACTGTCTATTCCCGATTTTAATCTGGTAATATCTATTTCCATATCACTCACCTCGCCTTATAATTATAACGTAAAAGCTAAATAAAAGCAAATCATTAGCTTGACTTAAATTTTAAATTTTGATAAAATTAAATTCGTAAATTAAGCC
>CANQAO010000106.1 GCA_947589375.1 uncultured Bacilli bacterium
ACGAGCATTAGTTTTACTTACCTTCGATGCCGACCAGTTAGACCAATTACTATAACTATAATAACCACTCTTTTTAACATATTCACATTGTTTGTCAGTAGCTACTTCATTAGATTTAGTGTCAGCGGCAGTATTTTCAGTTAATTTTTTTTTTTCACAAATCCCACTATCGCAGTAAGTATAATTGCCAAAGTAACTTACGACTTTCGCTTTTTTATCTGCGCAGACTAGATTTGTTGTCATTTTATAATCTTCTTTATTTTTCTTAACTTCGACATAGGATTTTGAAGTATCACATTTTTTACCCTTACTATCAGTAAATTCGGCTAATAAGTTTTCATCAAGCATTTCTTTTAAACTGATTTTTTTAGTGTTCCCAGTAGTTTGTGGGAGTCTTGAGCCATTAAAATAACCCATTGCGGCATTTTTCATAATATTGATATTATTATTAAAGACTTGTTCAGTTCCAGTGCCTAATTTTTGATTAATAGCTTTATCAATATAACCTTTTGTTGGAAATAACCACACAATGATAAAAATTAATAAAATCGCGATTAAAACTTTAACAATTAAGCTTTTAAGCACAAAAGAACTATTATTCTCCTCGTACATAAAAATTCCCCCTCATTTAAAACGTGGGATACTATAACATGTTTTTTAAGTTTTGTCAAATTTTTCAAAGAAAAAACCACTATTTAAAGTGGTTAAATGAATTTACCGATAAAATATTTTTTCTTGCCACGCCTTAAAACTAAAATTTCATCATCAATGGCGATATCTTTGGTAACTATGAAAGTTTCATCGGTAATTTTTTCTTCATTAAGGGTAATGCTACCAGCAGTTATAAATTCTCTCGCTTCTCTTTTACTAGTCGTAATGTGATTATCGACTAAGAGATCGACAATATTTATATTTTTTTTAGTTTCAAAAGTTGGAACGCCTTTAAAAACGTTTTCAATTTCTTCTTTGCTTAAGTTTTTAACATGACCACTAAATAAAGCTTCACTCATTTCTATAGCTTTTAAGGCTTCTTCCTTACCATGTAAAAAGGTTACGACTTCTTTAGCTAAAGTTTTAGCCGCTTCTCTTTGTTCAGGATGCTTCTCATGTCTTTTTTCAATTTCCATAATTTCTTCAGGCGTTAAAAAGGTAAAGATTTTTAAATAATCGATGACCATTTCATCTTCACTATTTAAAAGATACTGGTAAATTTCATAAGCGGAAGTTTTATTTTTATCAAGCCACAAGGCATTACCTTCGGATTTACCAAATTTTTTGCCATCTTTATCGGTCACTAACGGCATGGTAAAACCATAAACTTCAGTCCCTTCTTTTTTACGAATTAAATCGATACCAGCGGTAATATTGCCCCACTGATCAGAGCCGGCACATTGCAGTGTGCATTTTTTCGTTTGATAAAGGTGCAGGAAATCCAAAGCCTGCATAATCATATAAGAAAATTCTGTATAAGTAATTCCAGTATCTAATCTTCTTTTGATGATGTCTTTATCAAGCATGTAATTTACACTAAAATATTTACCATAGTCTCTTAAAAAATCGATAAAATTAATGTCTTTACACCAATCATAGTTATTAACAACTTCAAAACCAAATAGTTTTTCCACTTGGTTAGTTATTTTTTTTGTATTGCTTTCAATCTCTTCATAAGATTTAATTTGTCTTTCTTCTGTTGGTCTAGGATCGCCAATACGCCCAGTCGCTCCACCGATCAGTAAAATTGGATGATGCCCACCCATTTGTAATCTTTTACTGATTAAAAAGCTCGAAAGATGACCTAGATGTAAGCTATCAGCGGTAGGATCCGTACCAATATAAAAAGTCATGCCACCATTATTGATTTTTTCCTCTAAATCATCACCGGCTTCATCTTTTAAAAGCCCACGCCATTTTAATTCATCATATAATTTCATTATTGATCACGCTCCATATTAGTCACAATTTCCACACCACTACTGGTACCAATTCTCGTCGCTCCCGCTTTGATTAACTCATCCATTTGTTTATAAGTTTTAATCCCACCTGCGGCTTTGATTTCTAAAACCTCGTTTTTATGTTTATTCATGATTTGTACATCTTCTAAAGATGCCCCTCTTTTACCAAAGCCTGTAGATGTTTTGATAAAACTGACAAAAGTTTCATTGCAAATTTCTGTCATTTTGATAATTTCATCTTTATTAAGTAAACTTGTTTCAATGATAACTTTTAAGGTTTTACCATCGATATTATCTCTTATTTCTTCAATTTCACTTTTAACATAATCGTAATCCTTATCTTTTAAAGCCCCAACATTAATAACCATATCGATTTCATCGGCCCCATTTTCGATGGCATCAATTGCCTCAAAAACTTTAGTTTTGGGGGTGTTCATGCCAAGGGGAAAACCAACGACAGTACAAACGCCAACATTGGTATCCTTTAAAAATGATTTTGCTAGACCCACATAACATGGGTGAATGCAAACGGTTTCAAAACCATATTTAATGGCTTCTTCACATAGTTTAGCGATATCTTTACTTGTCGCATCCATTTTTAAATTTGTGTGATCGATATATTTTCCTATTTCCATAAATGCCTCCTATAATTAAAAAAATTCCCATGAATATAAGGACGACTTATGCGCGGTACCACCTTATTTCATAGAAATTCTATGCCCTTTATCTTTTAACGGTGATTAACCGTTTTGACTCCAGATGGGTATTTCATCATTTAACTTTGGTTAGTTTTCAGCAACCACTAACTTCCTAATTTCCTAGTTAAATAATTACTTAAAATCTTTCTTCATCAATTAATTAGAATATAACATATCTCTTTATGTTAGTCAATATTTTTGTATTTAATTTGGACTTTTCTTAAATACAATTATCTTACTTAAAATATAATTTAAAATGATAACTACGACTTGAACTACTAATTTAGCAATGGTATCATCGATATGCATAAGACTATACAAGACATACATCAGCAGCATATCAACGATTAACGAAAAGATTCTAGCTAAAACAAAGTTACAAGCTTCTTTGATTTGTTTTTTACCTTTAACGTGACTTTTAAAAACAAAAATTCTATTAGTAATATATGCGAATGTCACCGCACATATCCATGAAAGAACATTGGCAATTTGAATGTCTAAATCGGATTTTTCGGCTAAAAAAGTATTGGCAAACAAAAGATAAGTAACAATGCTGACAATGGTTGTTAAAACTCCAACAATTAAATAATTGATTATTTCTTCGTATTTTTTATATAATTTTATCATAATTCATCCTTAAATTTCACAGTCTATTTCATAAATATATTTATATTGATGATTACTACTATTATAAGAAATTTTAACATTGCCATCCATTAATTTACCATCGATCGGATTTCTAATTTCTTGATTTTTATCCAAATATCCTTCATCTTTTAATTCTTGAACGGAAATGGTTCCTTTAGTATTTACATCTTTACTATTTCTCGAAGCCCATCTTTGAGCCGCATATTCGATGGTTTTCTTTTGTTCTTTACAAGTCTTTTCTCTTGAATCATTAATAGAACTTTGAATAAATGGAAAAACTATCGCAACAATTACGGCCAATAAAGCAATAACGGCTAAAAGCTCTATTAAAGTAAATCCTTTATTTTTCATATCAATCACGTATAATCTAATTATGGTCTTTAAGACCTGTATTAGATTCTCCTTTCTACTATATTTTGTATTATAACTGAA
>CANQAO010000107.1 GCA_947589375.1 uncultured Bacilli bacterium
CCATTTGTTTCTATGGATATTATTCTCCATCCTGCTTCTTCATTATTAAACGTTATATAGTTATCTGGGTCTGCTCCTCTATAGACATACCTACCGGGTTCTACAGGATCTTGATATAAACCATCACTAGCTAATTCACCATCTTCAGGTTCTGTTTTAGCACTATTTTTTAAATCATCAACAGTAATACTCCCTGATGCTTTAATATTACCTTTCGCATTTAAAGTTATATTGGTTTGAAAAGCCGCATAACCAACACTCATTATTGCAAGTAAAGCCACCGTGACTCCTAATATAACTGCTCTTTGATCTTGTTTTCTTCTTCTTCGCATATTCACCAATCCTTATCATTTAATATAATTATAACCAAAACTATAATTTTTTTCAATATCATATTACTAATTTGACAAGGTTTACGTTTAATGATAGGATATTTTGTCAGTTAAGGAGGGTAATTCTATGGATATTGCATCGATATTATATAGTTTATTTCAAGTAGGACCTTTAATAATTGCTTGTAATTACCTAACCATACGTCTAAAGCAAGATCGTAAATATGAACTACAAAAAAATGCTGAAATGAAAGCGTGCTGGCTAGATTACAATGAAGAATTATTAAAAAATACCTTTAAAGATTATTCACCACAAAAAAATATCTATCAATTTTTTCCTAAGGAACTTGAAAATATCGCTATAGAAACCTTATATTCATTAAATAATTACCAGGAGCTAACACCCATAATTGACAAATTAATCAGTTATTTAGGAATTTCCACTTTACCAGATTTATTTTTTAATCTTGAAAATTTAAACATTCATTATGTTCCTTTTTATGAAAGAAAGCACTTTCTTTTAGATACATTAGGCACATATAGTTATAAAAATAATGAAATCAATATTTATAAAAACAGACCTGGCGTTTTAGAACATGAATTTTTACATACTGCTTCTAGCCGTAAAATAACCAAAAATGATACCGATTATTCACTAACGGGTTTTAGTGTTGTAGGGAAAGATTTAGATTGGTTTCGCGGTTTAAATGAAGGTTATACCGAAGTTTTAAACCAAAGAATTTTTAAAACTCGTAAAACGGCCTATAAAACTAATACTTATGTTGTTAAATATTTCGAAAATATCTTTGATGATCCAAAAGAAATGGAAAAAGCTTATTTTTATAATGATATTGACAATGTCGTTTATCAATTTCTCGAATATGGTAGTAAAGAAGAATTTTTAAAGGTCATTAGTTTTCTAGATTTATATGCCGGCATGCCAGCTCCTAAAGCTAAAAGAGATGCTATTGTGAATTTAATTTGTAATGTTATTAAAAGAAGCGGTAAAAAAGATAATATTGATAAATGTAAAAAATTAGATGAAGATAATAAATTGTCCATAAAAAAATTAGTTAAAAATTTCTAACTAATTTTTTTTAGTCTTTCGGTTCAAAAATAAGGGACAAAAAGAAAGAAAAAATAATGGTAGCGCATATACCAGCGGAAGTTAAATCAAAAGCACCAACAAAAAGTCCCATTAAACCTTGTTCGTTATAGCCCATAATTGCGCCATGAGTAAGCATATGGCCAAAACTGGTAATTGGCACTAAAGCACCACCGCCAGCCCATAAAACAAATTTATCATAAATATCAAAGACATCTAGGAATGCTCCAATGACTACAAATATAACCGTAATATGACCAGGTGTTAATTTGGTTTTATCTAAAATAACTTGGCCAATCGCACAAATTATTCCAGCAAACAAAAATGCATTTAAATAAATCATTATATCGCCTCCAAACTAACCGCATGGGCTATTGCGGGAATGGAAAGTTTTTGATTAGTCATCGTTGGACTCATTAAAGCGCCTGTAGCGACTAATAAAACTTTGTTAAGCTTTCCTTTTTTCATTTGATCTAAAATATATCCATAAGTAACAAGTGGTGCGGTTGCAGGACCACTCGCCCCAGCATAAACTGGTTGTTTTTCTAAATCATAAAGCATGACTCCAGTATCATTATAATTTTTTAAAACAAGGCCATACTCTAATTGTAAATATTCTCTAAGCATCTTTTTGCCATAAATGCCTAAATCACCAGTTAAAATTAAATCATAGTAATCGATGGTTCTTCCAGTTTCTTTTAAATGTTTATAGATGGTATCAGCCGCGGCAGGAGTCATCACTGCACCCATATTATAAATATCCGTAATGGTGGAATCAATTACAGTTCCTAAAGTAGCACTAGTAACTTTAATATCAGATTTTTGATTTGAAAGTAAAATAGCTGCACTACCAGTTGACGTAAAGGTTGTTGTTTTCGGTTTCGGACCACCATATTCTACTGGATAACGATATTGTTTCTCCGCCGCATTATTATGTGATGAAGTAGTACAAATTATTTTACTAGCTTCACTACTTTCAATCATATTGGCGCCAATCGTAAGACCTAAAGTACTAGTGGCACAGGCCGCATAAACGCCAATATAGGAAGCTGGCATATTGGCTCCAGCATAACTAGAGGCGGTAATTTGATTAAGTAAATCACCTGAAATAAATGTGTCAATATCAAACCTAGTCATGCCGACTTTATCTAATAAAATATCAACGGCATCACTAATGGATTTACTTTCAGCTTGTTCCCAAGTTTTTTGACCAAAATATAAATCCTCATAACTATGATCAAAATATTTACTTAAAGGTCCTTTAGCTTCATAAGGACCCGTAACTGTGGCGGTATCCGTTACATAGACGTTATTATATTTAAAGGTCATTATATCGCCCCCACTAACATTCTAATTACACTAAAGGTCCACGCACTAACGACCCCAAAAATTATCACCGCTCCAGATAATTTGAGCATATTGGCTCCCACACCTAAAACCATCCCTTCTTTACGATATTCTAAAGCCGCACTCATGGTGGCATGAGCAAAGCCCGTAATTGGAATAATTAGTCCGCATTTTGCAAAATTAACCCATTTATCAAAGAAACCTAAACTTGTAAATAAACAACTTATAAATATAAGTGTTACTAACATACAAACTGTCGCTTCTTTAGTGGAAATAGTTAAATAATAAGCATAAAAATCTATTAAGCCTTGACCGATTATTCCCATAATACCCCCGGTAATAAAAGCAATTATCGCATTATAAAACACATCTTCTTTTGGAGTATGTTTGTTTACTAAATTTTTATATTTTGTCTTTTCCATATCATTCCTCCCTAAAGTTATTATGGAAAAGGCCTTAAAATTTATACCAAATTATGTGATTTTAATTTAAAAGTAGTGGTAAAAATTTTATAATCTGTACAATATTCTAAAACAAATTTATTTTCTTTTTTACATAAAATTACTCCAATCGTTTCTTGATGAAATGATTCTTTTATATGTTTATCTATATATTTCATATAATTTAATACTTGACCGATATAAATAGACTTCATTTTATCAATTTTTATTTCTAATACTACATAACAATTATATTTAGTATTAAACAAAAGAAAATCGATATATTGAAATTCATTATCAATTTTTATTTTGAATTCATGACCTACATATAAAAATCCTACACCTAATTCTTTTAAAAAATGCTCCATATCTTCTAAGATTAATTTATGAAGAGCATATTCCGTTAATTTTTCGGGAATATTTTTGGTTTTAATAATCACGGGGTTTTTGATTAAAG
>CANQAO010000108.1 GCA_947589375.1 uncultured Bacilli bacterium
AAGTAGAGACGAAAACTGAAAGAGTAAAAGTCGGAACTCAGACGGTTAAAGTCGGTACTGATACGATTCAAAATCCGCCAGTTAAAAAAACCTACAGCTATGGGGCGATTATCTATGAGTGTGATAGTAACTATGACAATGCGGGACGTTATATGACACCGCGCTACTGCACCAAAACCACTGATAAATATATAGCCAAAGACGTATATTCAAATGTAACATATTATCGTTATCGTAATCGCTATTATGTTAATAAAGATAATTACAAATGGGATAGCTGTGATAATGATACGTTGTTAAAACAAGGATATACGAAAACGGGGCAAACAAAATAAGTACACAATAGTGTATTTTTTTGTCAAGTAAAGCCGAAAAATGGTTTTAGGGTTTGACTTTTAGAGGTCACTATTATATGATAATTATATAGTAGGAAAATAGACTTGAAAGGATGAGGGGCATATGGCTGATAAATATATATTCGAATATGAAAATGAAAATGAATTCAAAAAGCTCGAAAGCGCACTTAAAAAGTATAATATGCTGGCTTTTAAGAAGCTCTATTTTGAATACTACCCATTATTAAAAGAAGGTAAAATCATTGGTGATAAAATAAAATCGGAAAATGGCCAAGATTATTATGATGTCGCTTTACCAACCGATGCTTTATTTGTGAAAGTTCATGGCCAAGCTAAATTACATTATAAGGTAGAACCTGAAACTAAAAAAATTATCATTTTATCACTAAGTCCTAAAGGCATTTTAAGTGAAGGACACCAGTCAGAATTAGTAACTTATAAAGGTGTTATGGTGTCGAAAGAACATTCAGAAAAAGATATGTTTAAAATCAATTTATTAAATATGATTCAAAAGTAACAGTATTTATACTGTTTTTTTCTAATATTGCCAAAATAGGCATAATCATATATAATGATAATAAGATGTAAGCAGGTGATATAATGACTAACTTATATATCGACTTTGATGGCGTGATCGTAAATTCTATCGATGTTACTTATGAAATGTTTGATAAACTGGGTTTAGAACGTAATGAAGAAAATTATTCGAAATTTTATCGTGAATTAGATTGGAATGATGTTTTAAGTAAATGTGAAGCTATCCATGATAGCTGGAAGTGTTTAGATAAGATAATTAAAAGTAAAAAATTTAATGTCGCGATTTTAACGCACGTTAATTCATTAGAAGAAGCTGTAGTCAAAGTCCATGAAATTAGAAAACACTTTCGCGATATTACCATTATTCCCGTACCCAAAGCGATTTCGAAAACTAGTATGTTAAAAGCCGAAGGGGCCGTTTTAGTTGATGATTTTGTCCATAACTTAGATGAGTGGCACCAAGCTGGTGGTTATAGCATCCGTTTTGATTTAGATATGGATGGTAAAGGCTATCCCGTTATTGATAGACTCGATGTTTTAATTGATATGTTTGATTAAGAGAATTTTTTCTCTTTTTCTTTTTCAAACTATAGAACAAACTCTTAAAAAATGGTATAATGTTAGATAGTTTGGAGTGTGATGCCTTTGTTAGTACTTGCCAAAGCTGTCATGGCTATTATGTTAGGCTTTGTGATTACAGTAATTTTTGGCTATTTTGCTTTAAAATGGCTCAAAAAACAAAAATTAGGTCAAAATGTCAGTAAAACTTTAGGTAAAAGGCATGAACAAAAACAAGGAACGCCGACCATGGGCGGAATTATGTTTATCATTCCCATTATCTTGATTACGATAACCCTGATTCTGACCGATAAAATGCAATTCTCATCGAATTTATTTATCGTTTTATTTGTCTTTATCGCATATGCTTTATTGGGCTATATTGATGATTATTTAGTAGTTAAAAAGCATAATAATAAAGGCCTTTCAATTTTTGTTAAACTGCTAATTCAATTAGTCATCGCGTTAGTATTTTTCTATATATATCTAAGTAGTGGTAATGAACCGGTTTTGGACATCCACACCTTAGGTATTAAAATTGATTTAGGTTGGTTATATGGAGCTTTCTTATTATTTGTTTTAGTAGGAAGCAGTAATTCCGTCAATATAACCGATGGATTAGATGGACTAGCTGGTGGTCTTTCAGCTATTGCCTTTTTCGCTTTTGGGATTATCTGTTGGGGTTCCCCTTGGACGCAAGGTAATGAAGACCTCGCTATTTTCTGCTTTGTAACGGTAGGGGCTTTAGTTGGTTTCTTAGTCTATAATTGTTATCCGGCTAAAGTATTTATGGGTGATACTGGTTCACTAGCTTTAGGTGCTGTTTTAGGTAGTGTGGCCATCATTACCAATCACGAAATTACCTTAGGCGTTGTGGCTGGAGTCTTTATTATTGAAACATTAAGTGTTATAATACAATTAACGGCCATTAAAAAATTTCATCGCAAAGTATTTAAAATGGCCCCACTGCATCATCACTTTGAAAAACTAGGTTGGTCCGAAGTGGATATTGTAAGATTATTTTGGTCAGTCGGCTTAATCTTAAGTATGGCCGCTATTGGCTTTGGTGTATGGATTTAATAGGAGGAATAGAAAATGAGTAAAACAAAAGAAATCGAAGTAAAAATTGAAGGTAAAGAATGGGAAGAGGCGCTTGATAAAGCTTTTCAAAAAGCTAATAAAAAAGTCAAAATTGATGGTTTTAGACCAGGTAAAGCTCCTAAAGAAATTTTCCTAAAAAAATATGGAAAACAATCTTTATATATGGATGCGGCCGATTTAGTTATTGAAAAAGCTTATATGAAAATGCTTGATGATAACAAAGAAATCATCGGCGAGTTAGTCGCTAGACCAGAAATAACTTTTAAAAACATCGATGATGAAGCCATCGAATTTAATTTCGTGTTAACTTTAAGACCTGATGTTAAGTTAGGTAAATATAAAGGCTTAAATGTTAAAAAAGAAAAAGCTGAAGTTACTAAAGAAGAACTTGACCAAGCTATCGAAAATGTTCGTAATAAATATGCGGAAAACATTTTA
Organism: uncultured Bacilli bacterium; assembly: GCA_947589375.1. Classification (GTDB taxonomy): domain Bacteria; phylum Bacillota_I; class Bacilli_A; order RF39; family UBA660; genus Coprosoma. Next base: position 2,991 of record CANQAO010000108.1, read on the forward strand.
AAAGAAGAGCCAATCGTTAATGGTGATATTGCTATCATCGATTTTGAAGGTTCAGTAGATGGAGTCCCATTTGATGGTGGTAAAGCAGAGAACTATTCTTTAACGATTGGTAGTGGCATGTTTATTCCTGGTTTTGAAGACCAATTAATCGGTCTTAAATCTGGTGATGAAAAAGATGTTAAAGTTACTTTCCCTAAAGATTATCATGCTGAAGAATTAAAAGGTAAAGAAGCTATCTTTAAAGTTAAAATTCACGAAGTTAAAGAAATTAAAGTACCAGAACTTGATAAAGACTTCTTTGAAGATTTAGCTATGGAAGGGGTTACATCTAAGGAAACTTTAGAAAAAGAAATTAAAAAAGGTATTTTAGCGCAAAAAGAAGCCAATATCGAAAATAAATACATGGATGATTTATTAGAAGAAGCGGCGAAAAATACCGAAATTGATATCCCTGAAGTTATGACTGAAGAAGAGTTAGATCGTATGATTAAACAATATAGTGAAAATTTACAAATGCAAGGTCTTTCACTAGAACAATATTATCAGTTCACTAATTCTGATGAAAAAGCTTTAAGAGATCAGATGACTGAAGAAGCGAATAAAAGAATTACTTATAGACTTATGCTTGAAGAAATTGCTAAAAAAGAAAATATTAAAATTACTGATAAAGA
>CANQAO010000109.1 GCA_947589375.1 uncultured Bacilli bacterium
TCTTACTCATAAACATCTCCTACTTTCTATTAAAAGTAGGCAAGCACCGGCAAGATATACAGTATTCCCCTTAAGCAACAATAATAAATGTTTATAAAATAATAGTCAAATGACAAATTTAGCGTTTTTGAACTAGAATTATATACAAAAACGGAAAATTCGCCTAAGACGAAAATCCCGCTATCGAATGAGTGAAATGCTTCAAAAAAGGAAATTAGTATATTTAAAAATGATCTTTGTTTAAATAAAGCGCGGATGAACTTAAAAAATACGATTATTATAAGCCTTCTTTTTTTCCTAATTACTTATTAAATCTTCCTAGTGAAGATTTCATCCATAAATATTATTTTATTTTAAATTTATTTGATAAAACGGATTTTCATCTTAGTGGTATTGAAAAAAATGAAAAAACATTTGCAAATTTTAAATAAATATGATATATTTAAAAAGAAGGGAAACACTGATATCTATCAGTGCTTACCGTGTTTGGTTAAGCACTTAGCTAAATATAGCTAGGTGCTTTTTTCGTAAACCAATCCCCCTAAGAGAACAAAATTAACAAAATAATGATTATTAGTAAAATAGTGATTAAAAAATCCTTCTTACTCATAAACATCTCCTACTTTCTATTAAAAGTAGGCAAGCACCGGCAAGATATACAGTATTCCCCTTAAGCATCAATAATAAATGTTTATAAAATAAGAGTCAAATGACAAATTTGGCATTTTTGAACTGGAATTATATACAAAAACGGGAAATTTGCCTAAGACGAAAATCCCGCTATCGAATGAGTGAAATGCTTCAAAAAAGGAAATTAGTATATTTCAAAAATTATCTTTGTTTAAATAAAGATATCAGTTTATTAGTATCATGATAAAAAGCATAAATTAAAGCTTCTTGAAGGGCATCTTTATTTATCTTTTCAAAGGAAAAATGATAGCCTAAACTTTTGGCATATAATTCTAAAAAAGTTTTAATTGTAATATCATTGCCATCTCTAAAAGGCGCGATAATTGAAAGCTCACTATAATAATAAGCCAAAAAATTATATAAATCTTCTTCATTTTTAATTTTTACTTCGCCTAAAAGTTTAAATAAATCATGTAAGCATAGGTCAACTACATCTTTCTGACACATCATGACGTTATTGATGACGATATTTTCATCGCGAATAAGCCCCGCAAAATCATATAAATCTTCAAATAAATACTTGTGTAAACATAAAAAATCTTCTTTACTAAAATGGTCTAAATTTACATTTAAGAGTTTATTTTTTATAAGTTCCTGTTCTTTTTGATCTAAAGCATCCGCATCTTTAATTTCTAATTTATTCTTTAACGTGCCATTGGGATAAGTCCAAAACGAATCGGCATTGATAGCTCTTTCCATAAAATCACCACTACTATTATAAAATAAAAAATATAATTTGTCCCTAGTTTTTTAAGAAAATTAAAAACATATACTTATTTTGAGGTGTGAAGTAATGAAAGAATTTTTGAAAAAATTATTTAAGGACTTTTATATTTTAACGGCTTCTTATTCGAATAATGTATTTCCCGATCCTCTTACAAAAGAAGAGGAAGAAGAGTATATTAAAAAAGCTAATTTGGGGGATAAAGAAGCCCGAAGTAAATTAATTGAACATAATTTAAGATTAGTCGCTCATATTGTAAAAAAGTATGACCATCGTAAAGAAGATGTCGATGATTTAATCAGTATCGGGACAATTGGTCTTATTAAAGGGGTCGATAGCTATTCTTTTAAACATAAAACTAGACTCACCACTTACTGCGCGAGATGTATTGAAAATGAAATTTTAATGCACTTTAGAAGCGATAAAAAAAATAACAAAAATATTAGTATTGATGAGAGCGTCGGTTTTGATAAAGAAGGCAATGTAATTACTTTTTTAGACATTCTAAAGACTCCCAAACCAGATTTTGCTTTAGATATTCATAAACAAGATAATTTAAAATTATTAAAACAATATTTTAAAGTTTTAACCGATCGGGAAAGAGAAATCATCATTAAAAGATATGGCTTAGATGGTCATGATGAAATCACCCAAAAAGAAATAGCTCAAGAATTTGGTATTTCGCGAAGTTATGTGTCGCGAATCGAAAAAAGAGCTTTAACTAAAATTTTAAGAGAATTTATTAAAAATGATCGTAAAGGCTAATTTTTGTTGCAAAAAAACCGATAAATGCATAAACAGATATCATATCTTGGGTTAGTAGTTGCTTTTTTCTTAGAAATGTGGTAAATTATATAGAGCTGGGAGGGATACTATGCAAATACTATTAATTATATTATCAATCCTAATTATTGCCATTGTAATTTTACAAAGTGGTAAATCAGCTACAGCTAGTAGCAGCATTATGGGTGGCAATGATGAGTTATTTGCCAATCGTAAAGAAAGAGGTAGTGAATTATTTATAACTAGACTTACTTGGGTCTTAGGCTTTGCTTTCTTTGCTGTTTGTATTATAATGGAATTTATGAAATAGTTCTAAAAAGACTATTTTTCAAGGTAAGGGGGAAAAATGACAGATTATTTATATTCAAAGGATTGTTTACAAACATCTAAATATATTGAGATAACTGAACAAACTAAAGAAGAACGTTTTGATGAATTTTTAAGAACGATTAATGGAGCTATGGAGAGCTTTGCCAGTAAACGATATAGTAAAGAAACTTTCGCCTATATTGTCAGTGTAGCTTGCCATAACGTCGCTGATTTATATGAGGCAGATTTTAGTCAAATAGAAGATAATAAACAAAATGTGGACACGTTAACTATTTTGGATGAGGATAAGGCTTATTTGAATTTTGAACAAACCATAAAATCCAGTATGGCCTGCTATCAAAAAGCGGAAATTAATAAAAAAACTTTATATGACCATATTAATAAGGCTTATATTAGTTTGATGGAAGCTACTGAAAAGGATCCGATTAATCAAAAAAAATTATCTAAAACAAAATAAAGGAAAATATATACTAAGAGCTATATACAGCTCTTGGTTTTTGTTTTCTTTATAAATTATAAGGAAAATCTATTATTTTTTCTTTTTTTTTGATATAATTAATAATAGGGTGGGAATATGAACATATATGGAATGACCTTAGATGAACTATCTAGTTATTTTGAGACCCTTAGCGAAAAAAAATTTAAAGCTTTGCAAGTCTATGATTGGCTTTATAAAAAGAAAGTTCATTCATTTAAAGAGATGTCTAATATTAAAAAAGAACTAATTAGTAAATTAGAAAATGATTTTTTGTTAGATATGCCAGTTATAATTCAAAAACAAAGTGGCCAAGATGTTCATAAATATTTGTTAAAATTAAAAGATGGTAATTATATCGAAACTGTATTAATGCACCATGATTATGGTAATAGCTTATGTGTATCGACGCAAGTGGGCTGTAATATGGGCTGCGCTTTTTGTGAAAGTGGTAGGCTCAAGAAAAAACGTAATTTGGAAACCGCGGAAATGGTGGGCCAACTATTGGTGGTAGAAGAAGATTTAAAAATTCGCATTTCGCATGTCGTTTTAATGGGTATTGGTGAACCATTTGATAATTATGAAAATGTGATGAAATTCATAAATATTATTAATAATGGTAAAGGTATCGATATTGGCGC
>CANQAO010000110.1 GCA_947589375.1 uncultured Bacilli bacterium
CCAAAATGTCATACAACGCATGATAGAGATTATAATGCTGCAGAGAATATATTATTCGAAGGATTAAAACAATATATAGGAACAATAGAAGTATAATAACCAATAAATTTTTGACTTAAAAATACAAGTACGATGGCGACCATCGGAAATTGGTCTATGGAGAAACATAAGTTTCGATGAAGTAGAAAAGCCTTACTGTGAGGTAAGGCAGCCAAATTTATTTGGTTTTGTTCTTATTTAATAGGAAAGTTATACAAGATTTTTTAAAAAAATTAATAAAAAGTTAAAAATTATATTGATAGCAGAATTAGTGTTAGTTCCTAACTATTCAAACAAATTATCGATACGTTTTGTTCAGTCTTGGTCGATTCTAGTAGTCAAATTCTTTCCTTTGTTCGAAAAATGTGATATAATTACGAACGAAAGGGACTAAAGAAAATAGGCTTATAATGTTAGGAAATATATAAAAGAGGTGGTATTGTGAAATCTATATGTTTGGGACGTAAAGCACAATTGCAGTTGGAAGCGACGCAAAAGATTTATACGTCAAAATGGCCATTTGGTCATGCCACAATGGCTAAATTAGAAAAATTTGTTAATGATAAAGAAATGGCCGAATTAGAGGCTAAACATGAATATGCATATAATAGAAGACTTAATAAGTGGGATAGCATTATGGATTTATATAGAAATCCTCATGCTGAACAACTTTATATGGAAGCATGTTTACAAGCGTTTTTGGAATATTTAGAAGGCTTAAATATTGAAACAGACAAAAGTGAAATAATTGAGGGCGTTCAAGAAATATTAAATGTAACTAGTTATGGGCTAGGAGAAAAAGTAGCTATTAAATTTGCCAGCAGAATTAATCGTTTGACAGAAATCCTTTTACAAGAAGAAAATTATCAGGTTATTAAAGCCGAAGTAAGTTCAACTATCAATGATGAGATGAATTTTGAAAAAACTATTTGTGATTTAAAACTATGTGATTTATTACAAGAAATGGCTAACATTAAACAAGCTGATATTGTTTGTGTTAAATTGGAATTGGTGCCTAATTTTGAAGACAACCAAAGCAATGATATATTGGATCTAGAGTATAAAATGAAACATTGGGGTTCTAATTTGAGCGTTAAGTATGCAAATGGTGAAGAAGAAAATTATCAATATATTCATTTATTTAATAGTATAGAAGATGTTGAATTGGATGGGAAAACACTTTTAGAACATGCCACGTTTAGAAAAACTCCAGAATATACGACGAGAGTAATTTTAAATAAAGATATGGATGACATTGTATGTCATTTAGATTTAGACTATTGTTTTAATAAAGATAAAGATTTTAATGTGGAAAATGGAATTGGCAAAGCTGTTTTAAATTGTGTAAATAAGGGTAAGATGGTCCAAGCACAAAATATCGGACAGCAATTAAAACTTTCTTTATATTAGAAATAGTAGTTATTTTGATAAATTTAAGCTAACTAAAATTTTAGTTGGCTTTTTTTCTTCACTAATTGACAGTAATTTTAGAAATTGATATAATTTTATTAACAAAGAAGGGTAGCTATGAATGAAGACTTTTTTGATTATTTAGTAGCGACAAATCAAGTTGATGATTTTTTAGGTTATAAGCATTCTGATATCGTTAAAGCATTATGTTTATGTGCTGAAGATATTTTAAATAATAATTTAGCTAATGTAAAAGAGATAACCAATATTGAAATTAGTGAAATAGCTGATAACCGCTATGAAATAACGGGTGATGTAAACTTAGGAACAAGCATAAAACCATTTGCAATTCGCTTTGATTTTACGGGTAATGGTTATCGCAATGAAGAACTTGTTTTATTTGAATAAGAAGAGAAAAGAAGGGGTAATTAATGCTGGATTTTGCAAACAAAGTCGTAATTGTAACTGGTGGGACTAGAGGTATAGGTTTGGAAATTGTAAGAGCCTTTTGCGAAAGAAAAGCCCAAGTTATTTTATTTGGCTCGAAATTAGATACTGTAAAAGAAGCGGTATTAAAATTAAGTGCGGAAGGTAAAATGGTGTGTGGTTATTATCCAAATCTTAGTAATTTTGAAGAAGTGGCTAATACCATCAAAGATATTTATAATAAATATGGTAGAATTGATATTTTAATTAATAATGCCGGCATATCAGCTAGTAAAAAAATTGAAGACACTGATATCACCGAATTTGAAAAAATTATGGATTTAAATGTTAAAGCTATTTTTAATACTTCGAAAGCGGTAGTCCCTTATATGAAGCAGCAACACACAGGAGTGATTTTAAATACTAGTTCCATGGTTAGTATTTATGGCCAGCCTTCAGGGGCTAGTTATCCCGCTAGTAAATGTGCGGTTAATGGGCTTACTAAATCTTTGGCTCGGGAGCTTGCCCCATTTAATATTAGGGTCAATGCAATTGCTCCAGGAATCATCAACACGGATATGGTTTCATCACTTCCGAAAGAAATGATAGAACCACTTGTTAAAAAGATTCCTTTAGGCCGGATTGGAGAGCCGCGGGATGTGGCGAATGCATTTTTGTTTTTAGCTAGCGATATGGCGAGTTATATTACTGGAGCTATCTTACAAGTAGATGGCGCCGCTACAAATTAGAAAGGTGAAGATAATATGGTATATACGGATTTGATTTTGACGATCATTGTGGCAGTATTGGCGTGTTTTTTTGGGTATAAATTAAATAAAGTGATGCTGGCTTTAATTGGTTTTACGGCGGGATATCATTTAGGAACTACTTTAGCTGACGTTTTGGCTTTAGACGGCGGAGTTATAGTTATTCTATCAGTGATAATTGGTCTTATCTTTGGCTTTGTGTCATTTAAATTATATTTAATAGGAGTATTTATTACTTGCTTTATGCTAACCTATGTTTTGTGTGAGGCCACTATTGATGTGGCTAATTTAAAACAAATTTTAGGGCTTGTTTGTGGTGTGATAGTTGGCGTTTTAGGTGTCATTTTCACCAGACCAATAATTATGTTAGCTACTAGTTTAGGCGGGGCCTTTTTACTAGTAGATACCATATTAGATTTCTTTGGTTTCGCAAGTCCAATTGTCACAATTGTGGCGGGTTTAGTCGTCGCGCTTGTTGCTTATAAATATCAAGCCAATACTAATCCCAGTGAAGCATAGAAATTAATGACAAAGTTAGATGAAAGTTTACTCTATCAAATATATGCGATAGTTTCTGAGATACCCGAAGGCAAAGTAGCCACTTATGGCCAAATCGCGAGATTATCTGGCCATGATAAAAATGCTAGGTTAGTTGGTAAAGCTCTGGCGGTGGCTGATTATTATGGCAATTTTCCGTGTCATCGCGTCGTTAATCATGCGGGGCGTCTCGCACCTCATTTTACTAATCAGCGCCAGTTACTAGTAAAAGAAAAAGTTGTTTTTAAAGAAAATGGTTATGTCGATTTAAACCAAAGTGGCATTCAAACATAAACCATTTTTTTCTTATAATTTGGAAAAGAAAGTTAGACATGGTATAATATAAATATAAGGAGACTCTTATAATAAAAACTAGATAAGTCAAGTAATACAAAATTTGATACAATTAATCTAGGAGGATGATGTT
>CANQAO010000111.1 GCA_947589375.1 uncultured Bacilli bacterium
ATCATCTAAAATCACAATCTCACTTGCTTCCTTGGCAACCTCCGTACCACTTCCCATTGCAAAGGCAACATCTGCTTTCTTTAAAGCAGGTGCATCATTGACGCCATCACCCGTCATGCCAACTACTAAGCCTTCATCTTGCGCTAGTTTAACTAAGCGGCTTTTATCTTGGGGCAAAGCGCGAGCTAAAATTTTCAAATTAGGCAAGAGCTTTTTTATCTCACTATCGGTTTTTTTAGCTAACTCATCACTAGTCATCACGATATCTTTATCATTTTTGATGAGCCCTACTTCTTTACCAATCGCATAAGCCGTACTGATATTATCACCAGTAATCATGACGGTATTTATATGGGCACTTTCGATTAAATTAAGTCCTTCAATAGCTTCCTTGCGAACCTCATCTTTAATATAAACTAAGCCGATTAAAGTAAGTCCACTTAAATAATCTTTGGCATGCATTTGGGCAAAAGCTAAAACTCTAATACCTTTTTCGGTCGCCTTTTGAATCTGCTTATAAATTTTATCTTTATGAAATAGTCCCGTTTTATGACCATTTTCATAATAATGGGAACATTTATTAATAATAACTTCAGGGGCCCCTTTAATTAAATTAATATTTTGACCATTTTTTTGAATCGTGGCTATTGAATATTTAGTATCACTCGAAAAGGGTACATAATCTATCTTTTTATAATGCATGACATCATCACTAAAAAAATCTAATAAAGCGCGGTCTGTAATATTGCCGCCAATAGCTTTGTTATTTTCATCATAGGTACTGGCATTATTACCAACTAACGATAGACGCACTTGTTCATAAAAAGTTTTATTGGTTAATAATTGTGGCCGATTTTCATAAACTTTACCCTGGCCATCGACAATACCGATAACTTCTAGCTTGCCTTTGGTAATAGTTCCTGTTTTATCGGTAAATAACATATTGATATTACCAGCCGTTTCAATGCCCATGAGTTTTCTTACTAAAACATTACTTTTGAGCATGCGTTTCATATTCGATGACAAAACTAAGGTAATCATCATTGGTAAGCCTTCCGGTACAGCGACGACAATAATGGTTACACTTAAAGTTAAAGCATGTAATAAATGCCCGAACATGACGGGAAAATTAGTTAGAGTTTCTTTGATTAAAGGGAAACTAAAATTATTATCTAACACAATAACGGAAAACAAATAAGAAATGGTTACTAAAATAGCACCGATATAACCCATTTTACTGATTTGGCCCGCTAAATGCGTAAGTCTTAATTTAAGAGGACTATCAGGGGATTTGGCCCTAACTTCTTTGGCTAAAGCACCATAAAAGGTCTTATCGCCGACTTTTTCCACTTCCATTAAGCCTTCACCAGAATAAACCACTGAAGAGCGATAGACGGTGCTTCCTACCTTTTTATCAATCTCTTTCATTTCGCCGTTTAAATTGGCTTCATTTACTTGCAGATGTCCACTAATTAATTTGCCATCAGCGGCAATTTGATCACCGGCTTGCAGACTAATAATATCACCGACGACAATATCACTTATAAATACTTCTGTTAAATGGTTATTGCGTTTAACACAGCTTTTAATTTTGGAAGCATCTTCTTGCAATTTTTCGAAAGCTTTTTCACTGCCATATTCGGAAATTGAAGAAATAAAAGACGCTAAAAAAATAGCAATGACAATTCCAATGGTTTCATACCAATCAAAGTCTTTAAATAGAAACAATGTTTTCACCGCTAAGGCAATTAATAAGATTTTAATAATAGGATCGCCTAAAGAGGATATTAAATGTTTGATAAAGCTATCTCTTTTTTGCGCCATTATTTCATTTGAACCATGTTTTTTTCGACTTATAATTACTTCTTCATCAGTTAAACCCGTTTTCATAGGCACCTCCTATGAAAACTTATTAGCATTCTTTTCTTTATATCACTTTAAGTTATCGACAAAAAACACAAAAAGATGCTTAGTTGGCATCTTTAGTATTTACAAATTCATCAGTCCATTCCCATAATAATGACTTATGAAATTCTTTATCGTTATTAAAGCGATCATGATCGATAATTGATAAATTGTTTATTTTATCAATGACATAATCATAATATTTTAAATCTTCCTGTTCATGAGATATGTCCATGTCATTTTCGAGTTTATAATCGATGACATTTTTTACAACTTCTCTTTCTAAAACAAACGGATTAGTAAGGGCTTTTTCGATATTTTCTTTATCGATTTTGATATCGACATTAGACTGAGCGATTAATTCATAATAATGTTCCGCATTGATTAATGATGCAATGACTTTTTTTAAAAGACTCACAGTACTCGATAATTTAAAAGAGATATCAATAGCGTCAGCACAAACTAATTTTTTAATAATTTCATTGGCTTTATCACTTTGCTTGATTTTTTCAATTTCTTCATCAGTAAAGTGCGCATTTAAAAGACTATAACGTTCTTTAGCATTTTCGTAAACTTTATCAGCCGCTTCAATTAACTCTGAAAAATTATTTTCGATGACTTTTTGGCTTTCATCTGATTTCTCGGTTAATGAAAAACCATATTTTAAGGTTTCTTCTTGTTTTCTAGTTTCTAAATCTTCACCAGGAACATTTTCTAAAGAATGGATTTCCCTTTCAATTTCGTACTTTAAGTTTTCAATACTTTTATCCATAGTAACCTCCATCTATAATAAATTATTTTCTTTAAGTAAGTTATATATACATGAATAGCTACGTTTATTATAAAATTTACAAAATTTACGAATGCTGACATTACTCTTTTTATAAAGTGAAATTATTTTTTCTTTTTCTTCATCACTCATAACATTAGATGGTGTACGGTTTTTATTACCATGTTCTAATCTAATGGTCCCCTCTAAAACTTCTTTTTTTAATTTTAAAATGTATTTTGGATGATAACCGGTTAATTCTGCTATTTCTTTGTATGTTAAAAAGGTCTTCTTATTTAACTTATCAAGAATTAATTTTACGGCATCCCTTTTTTTTGACATAATCATCACCTTTTATATTTACACATGTAGCTATATTATATCATGTATTTTGATGTTTATGGTAATTATTTTGAAAAAAAACGAAATTTTTATTATTTCGTTTTCTTCTTTTTATTTTTAAGGGTTCCGGTAATAAAGGTTAGACCTGTAAATACTACTAATATTGTGAGTAAAATTACAACGTCTTTAACTAAGAAGCTACTATTGATATTAACAAATGATTCTCTTAGTAAATCAACTGAATAAGTCATTGGCATAAATGGATAAACGATTTGGTAGAAAGCCGGTTCGGTTTCGACTGGGAACGTTCCACCACATGACGCTAGCTGCATAACTAAGAAGACTAAGGCTATAAATTTGCCCACATCTTTAAAGGTAAAGAATAGGAACATGATAATAGCTAAGAAAGCTTCTGAGATTAAAATACATGAGCCATAGAATAAGAAAATATTAGTAACTTTAAATCCTAACAATAATTGGAGAATGAAAGCTAAGATAATAGCTTGAACTA
>CANQAO010000112.1 GCA_947589375.1 uncultured Bacilli bacterium
ACTACCGAAATAAATAGTATGGGTGCTGATAAACCAGAAGAATTGTACAATGATTTTGATGGTTTAATTGAAGAAGAAGAATACGATTCTTTATTTGAAAAAAAATTAACTACTACTGAAATTCTTGAAATAGCCTTAAGAGCATATAAAGGATTTTTGCCTGATTTTTACAAAATCGAGATAATTAATAATGAAACTGACGAGATTATAGATTATATTGAAGAATAATTAAAGGTTTAATAATTATCAAATACCAATAGGTTTTGTTAATTATAAATTCAGGGGGAGGTGAAATAATATGGGTAAAATAGGATGGTTTTCTACTGACGATGAAGGAAAAGTAATTGCCAAAACCGAAATTCGTGAAGATGGTACTGTTCATAGATATCCATACACAAAAGCAGATGATATTAAAGCTGGACATGGTCATGATAAATGGGATAGTGTAGATAGTTATCTTTATGATGATGAACATCCTGACAAAACATTCAGAGACAAAAACGATTCTAAAAGCAAAGATCGTAGATGGAAAGGCAATGGTTATGATTTAGGTATCAACGAACTAGAAAATTTATCACTTGAAGAATTATATTCTTTAAAAACTGCTTTCATTCATTCAACCGTTGAACTTATGCTTGATGAAATGGTGGAAGAACAAATATCATATCAAGCATCAAAGCATAGATAAAAGGTACACTGATTTGTACCTTTTTTGTTGCAATTTAGGTACATTCTAATTCAAAAAAAAGCTGATTTTGTACATACAATTGTGTGCATTTAGGCTTTTTTCTTTGTTTTTAGCTATTTTTTTGTAATAACAAATGTCATACATATAAATAATTGTCTGACATAGTATTATTTCTAAAACCTTTATAAAACAAAGGTAAACTAGCCACTGGCTAGTTGTTGTCATACAGACTTAACCTGCTTATAAAACATACATAATAGGTACATAGTTTTTGGGATTTTCCTTCATTTTTATGTACATTAATTTTATAATTTTTCGCAAAATTTTGGTCTATATATTTTAATTTTTCTTTGATTTTAAGTATATATTTTTGATACATTGGTAATGAAAAAATGAAATTTATTTTTCTAAAATATAAATTTTTTTACAAATGCTATATTAACTTATGATAATTCCATTAATAAATTTAATAATATAATGTATGAATTTACTGATGAAAAATTGATAAACAATTTGAATCATAGGGAAATGATTTCTGATTTAAGTAACCAATATAAATTGGATACTGTGGTTAAAGAAATAAACAAAATTAACTTTATTTACCGTGATAAACTTGAACAAATTGAAAGTAAATATTTAAAGATGGAAGATAATATTTCTCAAAAAAGCAATCAGCTCCAAATAGTAAAAAATAATGAAAATTAGTCTAAATAGGGGTATATGAAAGGCTTTATAAATAAAAGCCAAACTAGATAAATAGGAGTATATTTGTAGGCTAAAAACGACCACTTTTTGCAAGTGCAAAAAGATTTATGTACCAAAACCTGAGCATAAAATGCCTTATTTTATAAGGATTTTGCTCAGGTGACGTACATTCCCATATCCTGTTTGAAAAATTAACTAGGTATTTTGGGTGTTTTTAGTTAAATAGAGGAGGTGTTAAATGGCAAGATATAGTATTTATTTAGGTGAAGATTTAGAAGAATTATTAAATATTTATATGAAGGAAAATAAAATAAAAAAACGAAGTGTAGCAATAAAAGATTGTATAAAAAAAGTAATGTTTAATTATGAAAAAGAAGAGTCAAATTTTGAAATTTCTGAAAAATTAAATAGGATTTTATATAGACAAAATTTGAATAAAAAATTGTTAGAACAAATATTTGCGAATATGGGTTTTCCAATTAATGAAGATCCAGATAAAGATGAATTATTAAAAAATTTTTATGAAAAACATAATAATATTTACAAATTTAAAGCCAATAGATAAATCAGTAATGGATTTTTATGTGCGCTAATGATATAATATTTAGTGAAACAAATAGTAATTTGTAGGAGGTGTAATATATGGAAATGATTGCTTTTGCTATTGTAGGATGCATAGTTGTTATATTATTTAATATAAGTTTTTCACTTATGATTAAAAATATTACAAAAAGTAATTACAATAATTTAATATTTTTAATGGCTAGTATTTTAACTATTGCATTGTATTGGTTAATAAAATTTATATTTAATAATGAAATCATTAACATCAAAGAATTGTTAGGAATTATATGTATTTTAATAATAATATATCCATTTAATTATTATATTTTAAACGGTAAAAAAAATAAAAAATAAAGGAACAAATTTACAATTTGTATAGTTAAAAAAACGATTTTCAAAAAACAATTAGAAAATCGTTTTTTTAATAATTAATTTCTATTTATATAGTTTTCAAAATTATATTCTTAAGAAAAATTAAGATTTTCATAAGATAAAATTAAAACACTTAATTTATAAAACTAGTATAATTAAATCATCTAAAATAAATTTAGGTGGTGTGTTTTATGAAACAAGTAAAGAAAAAAAGAAAATTCAAAAAAATAGTAAAAATTTTAGCTGTGTTTATATTCATATTTTTGGCTATAGAGTATATTTATCCATTTATTTTAAATATATTTCAAAATAATATAAAAGATTTGTTTCCTAATAACTTTGAAACTAATGAAACTATAAGTTCTTATAATACAAGTATTAAAGGAACAACTTTATCTAGATTAAAAAATTTAAGCAAAAAAGATTACCGTATAAATAAAATAATTGATAATTATGATTCTTATCCAGAAGATTTACTAGACATGCTATCTAGAAATATTGAAATGGTTGATTTTGTTTTAGATTTTCCTAAAAAGAAAGGTAATGTATATAGTGATAATGTTGGCAAAGTAAATAAAGGAACAATTCCGCTTTTGCTTCAGTGGGATAAAAGATGGGGATATGCAAGTTACGGTGAAAATAATATTGCTATTAGTGGTTGTGGTCCTACAGCTCTATCAATGGTATATGTTGGCTTAACTGGTGATAGTAGTATGACACCTTATAAAATAGCTAAATTTGCCGAAGAAAATGGTTTTTATTTAAATGGTACAGGTACTAGTTGGTATTTAATGACAGATGGAGCTAATAAACTTGGTCTTACCAGCGAAGAAATTTCTCTATCGAAATCATTAGTGTTAAGCTTATTAGAAAATGGATACCCAATTATTTGTAGTATGGGTCCAGGTGATTTTACTATGTCAGGACATTTTATTGTTTTGACAGATGTTAAAGATGGTAAAATAAAAGTTAATGATCCAAATAGTAAAAAAAGAAGTAGCATACTATGGGATTATGATAAACTAGAGTATCAGATAAAAAACTTATGGAAATTTTCTTATTAAGAAGGTATAATTATAAGTAGGATGTGATTAAATGAATATCTTAGTTGTCGATGATGAAAAAGAAATTGCTGATTTAATCGAAATATATT
>CANQAO010000113.1 GCA_947589375.1 uncultured Bacilli bacterium
GGGCGCTAAACAATTAGTCGTACATGAAGCGGCACTAATGACTTCTTCCGTACCATCTAAAGTTTGTTCATTAACGCCATAAACAATCGTTTTTAAATCACCTTTAGCTGGGGCCGAAATAATAACTTTTTTCGCCCCAGCTTTGATATGAGCATATGCTTTTTCTTTATCAGTAAATTTACCTGTACATTCAAACACTTCATCAATACCTAAATCTTGCCATGGTAAATTACTAGGATCCATTTCCGCATATACTTTGATTTTTCTTCCTTTAACGATAATGTTTTCCTCATCATATGTTATTTCATCAGTTAAGTAAGCACGATGTGAAGTATCATATTTAAGTAAATAAGCTAATTGCTCAGGCTCAGTTAAATCATTAATCGCCACGACTTCAAAGTCACTATCTTCTTCCATAATTCTAAAAACAAGTCTACCTATTCTTCCAAATCCATTAATTGCAACTTTAATCATTAATATCTTCCTTTCTAATATTCAATGTTACTGCCCCCTATAAATTCTCTTAACACCGAATCTTTTGGTACTAGCTCACTAGAAATTGGTAAAAAATTCCTTAAAATAGAAATTAATCTATGAGCTTCTGAATAATAAGGACTATCCTCTTTAATCGCAAACAACAAAGGTTCGGCATAGATTTTAAGGACGCCAATTTCATAACTTAAAGCGGAATTAATCACCATGTCAACTTCATCTTGATATGGATAAATCTTTTCTTCGGCTTCTTTTTTAACATTCGGCCATATGGCCAAAGTTTCTTCAGCGCTGGTGCCTCTAAAATTATTATCTCGAACAATTCTTCTTAATTTTCTTAAATCCGTCGCATGAACTCTATTATGGTTATCGATTTTAAGTGGGGTTAAAGGATTCATGAAAATTTTATACTTTTGTTCTCTTGGAATATATTTAGTAAGTTCATCATTTAACGTATGAATACCTTCAACTAATAATAAATCACCAGGAGCAAGCTGTAAGGTTTTGCCAGGATATTCTTTTTCCCCTTTAACAAAATTGTATTTTGGTAAAAGCACTTTTTCCCCATTAAAGAGTTTCTGCATATTTTCATTGAATAGTTCTAAATCAATAGCTTCCAGGCTAGCATAATCGTAATTGCCATCTTCGTCTTTTGGCGTATCCTCACGATTGACAAAATAATCATCTAAAGAAATTTCATGAATCGTGATACCACGAACTTTTAAATGGGTCCTAAGTCTTTTAGAGGTTGTAGTCTTCCCGCTTGAAGATGGTCCCGCAATTAACACGATTTTAATATGATCTATTTTTGTACTAATGTCTTCAGCGATTTCGGACAGCTGATCATCGTAATGTGTTTCAGCTAGATTAATAACATCATGATATTTACCTAAAGTGCCTAGTTTATTTAAATCGGAAAGTAACGCTAAATGAACTTTACGATTCCATGATTGAAAGCCACGATATTCTTCAAACAATTTTTTATGATGAATATATCTAATGGGATCATCAGGATGTTTTTGTCTTGGAAAATTAATCACGAAACCTTTTTCATCTAAATAAATTAGCTGAAATAAATCAGTTTGCCCCGTATCGTGAACTACTGGTCCAAAAAAATAATCATAGTGATTGCCAATTTGATATAGGTTAACGGTTGAATTACTGGTATATCTTAAATTTTCGACTTTATCTATTTGTCCAGTACTTTTGAAATAACGCATGGCGTCTTCTTTCGTTGTCGGCACAAATTTATAAGGAATCTTTTGACTGATAAATTCACGCATTTTAATTTCAATACGTCTTACATCTTCTTCGGTAATAAATTTATTGGTAACTTCACAATAAATACTATTATCTAGTGTATAATCAATTAAAACATCCACGCCTTTGTCTAAAACTTGAGCAGCACACGTCGTCACTAAAAACTCTAAACTACGGGCATATACATCACTACCTTCGACACTAGTGCGATCAAAAAACTCCACGACACTATCTGTATAAACAGGTCTACTTAAATTGGTAAGCAAATTGTTCATCAAAGCTGTAATGATTGGATATTTAAAATTTTTTTGGAAACGCTGACTGATATTATACAAAGTAGTCCCAGAGGGTACTTCTAAAACAGTTTCGTATCTTCCTTTGACAGTCACTTGTGGCATTGGTTTCCCCTCCTTTATTCTATTTATTATTTTATCAAAAATATAATATTTTGTCACTTTTTTTGTGAATAAATTACTTCATTTACACTTATTATAATATTAGGAGGCGATGCAAAATATTAATCCCTAGTGTAGTCGAAAAAAGTAGTGATGGTGAACGCGCCTATGATATTTATAGTAGGCTTTTAAAAGATCGTATTATTATTTTAAGTGGGGAAATTGACGATAATCTAGCTAATAGTATTGTCGCCCAACTTTTATATTTAGATTCTACTGGTCATGATGATATTAATTTATATATAAATTCTCCAGGGGGCAGTATTACTTCAGGTATGGCAATATACGATACCATGAACTATGTTAAAAGTCATGTTTCCACCATTTGTATTGGTATGGCCGCTAGTATGGCTGCCTTTCTACTTTCAAGTGGAGAAAAAGGTAAAAGATTTGCTTTACCTAATAGTGAAGTTATGATTCATCAGCCATTAGGCGGGGCTCAAGGACAAGCTACAGAAATCAAAATTGCTGCCGAAAGAATTTTAAAATTAAAACAAAACCTTAATAAAATTTTAAGTTCAAACACAGGTCAAGATTTGTCTAAAATTGAAAATGATACGGAAAGAGATTATTTTCTATCATCTAAAGAAGCCTTGGACTATGGTCTAATTGATAAAATAATTTAAAAAATTGCGTGTAAAAATAGCTATTATCTTTTTTTAACAAAGACAAGTTTAAAAAAATATAAGCAAAAATAAAATAACAAAATTTCTTTTTTGGGAAATTTAGATTATACAAAAACGCCAAATTTATCGTTTGACTCTTATTTTATAAACATTTATTATTGTTGCTTAAGGGAAATACTGTATATCTTGCCGGTGCTTGCCTACTTTTAATAGAAAGTAGGAGATGTTTATGAGTAAGCAGGATTTTCTAATCACAATTTTACTAATAATCATTATTTTATTAATTTTGTTCTCTTATGGGGCGGTTAGTATTCACGCACTTCAAAGTTTATTTAAGTTTTTAGTAGGATTAAAAATACTTAAATTTAACAAGTATTAAATGAATTTTAAAATTTTGGTAGTTGAAAAGGTATTTGAGATTTATTTCTTAACTCCTTTTTTATGAGAACACAACAAAAATTAGGTAGAAATTAGCTTTCTATCTATTTTTGTGTAACAAGTTTCTTACTGAATATATTTTTCAAAGAAGAATTTAAGCTTACTTCTTTTTTTGTACACGTAGATGTGTAACTTCTAATAACAGTAAAATTATTTG
>CANQAO010000114.1 GCA_947589375.1 uncultured Bacilli bacterium
AAGCGCGGCTCACGAAGTGAGACCGGGCCGATAATGCCGAAGGTTTTATAAAACTTTCGGCTTATTTTTTCCACATCCTCGATAATACGGTTCTAGGTAATCTAGTGGGGAGATAACATCAATTATTAAACTGAAATCTTTTGTTGATATTCTTTTACTTATCTAAATAACTAATTAATTTAGGGATAATTTGTTTTTTTCTAGACACAAGACATGCAAATAAATGAACTTCTTTAATTTAAAAGCATTATATTTTCTACATATAACATTTGTTATTTAAAATATTGTAAAAACTATTGTAAAAATAATAGCCTTTTTGATATAATTAAAGTGGTGATATGCATATGGAACAAAGATTAACAATGCGTAGTGAAGAGGAAACAATTGAATTTGCTCAAAATCTAGAATCAGAAAAATTTCCTAATATGGTAATTTGTTTAAATGGTGAACTAGGAAGTGGTAAAACAATTTTTACCAAAGGTTTTGCTGGGGCCTTAGGTATTGAAGAAAATATTACTTCACCAACTTTTAATATTATTAAGGAATATGATGGAGAATTACCTTTATATCATATGGATGTTTATCGTTTGGATGGACATACTGAAGGTGTCGGGATTGAAGAATATTTCACTAAAGGTGGCGTCGTAATTATCGAATGGGCAAATACAATTCAAGATATTTTACCTCCTGAAAGATTAGATATAAAATTTAAAGTAGCCGGTGAAAATTCTCGTATATTAATTGTCACACCTCATGGACAGAAGTATGAAGAATTATGTGAGGATGTATTATGAAATATTTATTTATAGATTCAGCGACTGCTACTTTAGTAGTCGCTATTATTATTGATGATAAAATAACTTATATTTATAATCAGAAGGTTGGTAAAGATATGTCATCAGTTATTATTTTAGAACGAGATGGCAAAATTATAAGACAAAAAAGAATAACCGAACAAAAGGAAAACAGTAAGTTAATTATGCCAACAGTTAAAAAAGTTTTAAATAAAGAAAAACCTGATTCAATAATTGTTGTTAATGGTCCAGGATCATTTACCGGTATTAGGGTCGGCCTGACAGTAGCTAAAATGATGTCATGGGCTTTAAATATTCCAGTTGTTCCGCTTTCCTCTTTAGAAGTTATTGCCAGTACACCTACAAGTGAGAATAATATTGCTTTAATTGACGCAAGACGTGGCTTTGTTTATGCTGGAGTTTATGATAATGATTTAAATGTCATTATGGAAGATAAACATATGGAATTAGCTAAATTAAATATCGATGGACAAATTGTTAGTTATGATGATTTTGCTGGAATAAAACCTAATCTTGATATTTTAAAAGTAATTAAAAAACATGAAAAAGATAAAGACATTAATCCCCATAAATTAAATCCAAAATATCTTAAATTAACCGAAGCTGAGGAGAAGTTAAATAGACAAAATGATAACGGAAGTAAATGATTTCGAAATAGTAGCCCCTATTTTAAAAGAATATTTTCATGGCTATATAGTGAATAATGATCCTTTTGAAAAGGTTGCGATTTATAATCATAATGGAATTATGGGCATTATTTCTTATAGTATTATGTATGAGCGCGCGGAAATAAATTATATTATTACACTGCCGCATTTTCGACATAAAGGAATTGGGAGTAAACTTTTGGAATATGCCCTTAAGGATATAAGTAATAAAAAATGTAAAAGTATAAGTTTAGAGGTCGAAACGGAAAATGAAGAGGCGATAAATTTATATTTAAAATATGGTTTTAAAAGAGAAATCATTAGGCCTCATTATTATGCTGGTAAAGACGCTTATTTAATGACTAAAGAGATCGAGGTGAAATAATGAGCACATATATTTTAGCTATTGAAACTAGCTGTGATGAAACGAGTATGGCGATTATTAAAGATGGTCATGATGAAATCGCAACGGTCGTGCTTTCACAGATGGATACGCATGCCAATTATGGCGGTGTCGTTCCCGAAATTGCTAGCCGTATGCATATAGAAAATATTACTTTAGTAGCTGAAGAAGTACTTCGAAAAGCTAATATGAAAATGGATGATATTACCGCTATTGCTGTTACCTATGGTCCAGGTTTAATCGGCTCTTTGTTAATTGGCTTAATGGCCGCTAAAACTTTAGCATTTATTTATCATAAGCCATTAGTCCCTGTTCATCATATAGCGGGGCATATTTATGCCAATAATTTAGTCAGACAACTAGAATTTCCTTTGATTGCTTTGGTTATTAGTGGTGGGCATACTGAACTTATTTATATGAAAGAAGACTATAGTTTTGAAAAATTGGGCGGGACATTAGATGATGCTGTTGGTGAAGCTTACGATAAAGTAGCTAGGGTTATTGATGTACCTTATCCAGGAGGGCCTTTAGTGGATAAACTCGCCCATGAAGGAAAGGATACTTATCCTTTGCCACTACCTTTAGATGATGATAGTTATAATTTTAGTTTTAGTGGGCTTAAAAGTGCGGTGATTAATTTAGTCCATAATGAAAAACAACGTGGTCAAGATATTATTAAAGAAAATATGGCAACATCATTTCAAAATAGAGTAGTTGAAATTTTAACCAAAAAAACTTTAAAAGCTTTAAAAGAATATGATGTGCATAATTTAATTGTGGCTGGTGGTGTCGCCGCTAATAAAGGGCTTCGTGAAAGACTTACTAAAGAATGTTTAGCTAATGATATTCATCTAATAGTTCCCGAAATTAAATATTGTACTGATAATGCGGCGATGATTGGAGCTGCGGGTTATTTTGCTTATAAATTAGGCCGCAGAGCAGATTTAAATTTAAATGCTAAAGCTAGTGATATGTTACATTAAAAAAGGTTATTTGGATAACCTTTTTTCAATGAAAATTTAAACTAGCCATAATAATATCAGTCATGACTAAATTAAGATTGAAAATTTGTTAAACTAAACAATTCGTATTTAAATACCAAGTAAAAAATGCTATAATAATTTAAAGATTATTAATAGTTTTGTTCAATTTAATAATATAAAAACTTAATAACACGCCATAGTTAATTATGCAATTGTAATAAAAAGATGCATATGCAAAGGACGTGATTTATAATATAGAAGGAGCAATTAGAAATGAAATTAGAGAAATTAAAAGATTTAATTTTATATCAGAGCCAAAATACTAATAAGACTATTGAAGTATTGTATGATAATGAGGATTTTTGGTTGACTCAAAAAACTATGGCAGAGCTTTTTAATGTTAAAATTAATACGATTAATTACCATTTAAAAGAGGTGTTTTCTAGTAATGAATTAAATGAAAATTCAGTTATTCGAAAAATTCGAATAACTGCTAAAGATGGTAAAGAGTATAATACTAAT
>CANQAO010000115.1 GCA_947589375.1 uncultured Bacilli bacterium
AGAGTGTATACCACAAGACAATCTTCGACATCATGTTATTGTCCTTATGGTTATACTAAATCAGGAAGTGGCTGTAATATAACATGTTCAAAAAAAGAAACCACTTATGGTTCTCCAACCACAGCCAATGTGTGCCCGCCCGACTCGATCGAGAGAGGGACTTGGTCGTGCTGGGCTGGAAGTGGTCCGTGCATATATCCTGGTGGTACCTGTACTTCTACTATTCAGCAACAAAAATGCGATTCAGGGGGGACTCTCGTTGGTAATCAATGCGAATACACGACAACCAAAACCACTTCTAAACAATCATCTACTTCATATTATTGTCCAGGTGGTTATACCCAAAGTGGTTCTGGTTCAGGCATGAAATGTTATAAGTCAACCGATTATATTCACACCATAGATTATCATTGTGATGAAGGCTGGCGTTTAGATGGTGACAAATGTTATCTTAATGATTAATAGGATTATAGACTATTTTATGTAAATAAAAAATACAGGAATCATGATAAATCAATAAAGAGACCAATAAATGGTCTTTTTCATATATTATAATGAGGCGATAATATATGAAAATAATTGCTCATCGTGGTTGTGATGGCATTCACCAAGAAAATACTTTAGAAAGTATTTTAAATAGTCTAAAATTAAATTATGTCGATGGTATTGAATGTGATATTAGACATACTAAGGACTATGATTTTGTAATTCATCATGATCCTTTTTATGCTGGCTATTTAATTGAAAAAACTAAGGCTTCTACGTTGCAAAAGAAAGGATTAAATACGTTAGATGAGGTATTAAAAGACATAAAAGAAGACAAAATAATAATGATTGAAATAAAAGAAGAATCGAAACATTATAAATATATGCTTTTAAAATTAAATAAAATATTAAAAAAATATAAATTAAATTATTATATTTGTAGTTTTAACTATGACTTAATAAATTATTTTAAAGAAAAATATCCTAAGTATAAGGCTGGTTTATTAATTGGTATAAAACTAAATTTAAATAAAATTAACAATGATTTAGATTTTAATGCCATTAATTACCGGCATACTAAAAAAGCTTCATCTAAAGAAACTTTTATTTGGACTATTGATAATAAAGAAACTTTTGATAAAGTTTTAAAAAATCAAAACATTATTACCGATAAAGCCAAAGAAATATATAATCTTATAAACGATGACTGATTATTCTTACATTTTCAGTAATTATTTTGGCTTTGTTATCAAACTTTCTAATAATCTTAATGGCTGTTTCAGCTTTTTTTCGTGGTGAGGTAATCATGAGCAATTCTTTATCGAAAGTGCTGCCTTGGACTCTATTTACGCTTAATCTAAATTTTCTTAATTCTTTAGTTAAAGAAGGGGCGATTGTATTTTTTATTTCGACAATTATTTCTAAAGAACCTAAAGCCATTTTTTCTTCTAAAGTACTGCCAAAATAAGAACCAATTAATGAACCTAAAGCATAAAAGACAATTTTCCAGAGATCATCTTGAACATTGGAAATAACGGTACCGGTAACAATTATCCAAATTAAAGTGATAAAAAATTGTAAAATTGCGCCTAAAATTTTTTTACCATCAGAAACTACAATAATTCTTAAAGTTCTTAAAGCTTCTTCGATCATTTTAAACACAAAAATTCCTGTATAAATTAGTATCGTCACGCTATCACCCTAGTAATAGTGTTTATAAAAAAGTTAAAAATATTCTAGGTTCAAGCTAAAATTGACAAGAAAGATAAATAGTTGTAGAATACAACGTGCGATAAAAAAGAGGTGGCAATATGCGGATTATTGTTAATTATGATTTAATGAATCGGATTAGTGAAGCAAAACAAGGCTATAGTGTACAAAGATGTTTTAAAAATGCCGTATTGATAACTGCTTTAGGGGAAGTAATTGCGGCGGTAAGCAATGCTCCACTTTCAGATATGGCGGTAAGCATGCCTTTTGGACTACTTATATTGTATTTAGTTAATAAGTATGGATCCTATGCTTTAGATGAAATGGATGATGCTTTAGATGACTTAGATTATCTGTCAGCCGATTTAGAAGAGATCCATGTAATGACTAATAGGGATTTAATATTAGAATCAGAAACTTACAAAACAGAATATAAGTTTCAGTTAGACAAACATAAACTGCCTTATATATTAGAAAAAAAATATATTAATGTGCCGACGACGAAGAAAAATCATGAAGTATCTTTACTTCAAGAACACATTTTAGGTAATAGAGAATATTTTATATCTAAAGGCAATGCCTACGATGAAAAAAGGTTAATTAGAAGACCAAGTTGGGCTTAATTTGACGCAATCAATGTTATCTTATAATTAAAAACATAAAAAGCTATTGACAAACATATTATAAATATGTATAATTGAAAACGAAATTGAAAAAGGAAAGCAGAAGTATCCACTTCTCACCCGATTATAGTTTAGTAATGGGTAAAATGCCTAAATAGTGATTATATATACTATAAGCATAAAGTGGATACATTCGTATTCACTTTTTTATGGAGGTGTCTAGTATCGCAAAAGATAAAGATTTATTTATTAATGAACAAATACGTGCCAAAGAAGTAATGGTTATTGGTCCAAATGGTGAACAATTAGGAATAAAACCGATTAAAGATGCTTTAACGCTCGCATCATATGCGGGATTTGATTTAGTTCTTATTAATCCTAAAGGAGTTCCACCAGTTTGTAAAATTATGGATTATAATCGTTATAAGTATGACCAAAAGAAAAAACAAAAAGAGAACATGAAAAGACAAAGAGAAGCTAACTTAGATGTCAAAGAATATAGGTTATCAGTGTCGATTGATGTTCATGACTTTAATACGAGAGTTACTAATGCTTCTAAGTATTTAAAAAAAGGACATAAAGTAAAAGTGACAGTTCGTTTTAAAGGTAGGGAGATGGCACATACTAATCTTGGCAAAGATGTTTTATTGAGGTTTGCTGAAGCTACTAAAGACATTTCCACTATTGAACAAGAACCTAAATTAGATGGTCGTTTTATGACCATGATGCTCGCACCAATCAAAGAAAAATAGGAGGGATATTATGGCAAGTAAAGTCAAAAACAAAACTCATAAAGGGTTATCAAAAGTTATTAAAAAAAGAAAAGGTGGTTCTTATAAGTACCAACCAGCTAATAAAAATCACAAATTAACTCATAGAAGTAACGCATCAAGAAGAAGAAGACATCATGAATCTGAAATGACTAGTTCAGATATTAAAAGAGTTAAAGATATTTTAAAATAATAAAGGAGACTCTTATAATAAAAACTAGATAAGTCAAGTAATACAAAATTTGATACAATTAATCTAGGAGGATGATGTT
>CANQAO010000116.1 GCA_947589375.1 uncultured Bacilli bacterium
TGATTATATTTGTGGTAATACATATATTCCCGGCCTAAATAATGCATATTACGATCATCTTCAGGATCTTCTTTAACTGAAAGTTCTAAAAGCTGCATGTATGATCTTCGTGATTTATTAGGATCAGGATAATGATTCACGGTGATTTCATCAGTAGTCAGAAATTTTTCTTCACCATCATATTTTAAAACCTCATGGACTGGATGCGTCCATTTATAACCATGACGCTTATGAATTTTTTCGATATAAAAATTCACCGCTGGATTACCATATTCATCAAAACTCCAATTATAATTATAGCGAAGTCTAGTCGTATCTTTGTTCCAAATCTTTTCTAATGTTTGCCGCCAACCAGGCATTAATACTTCATCTAAATCTAAACAAACACATATATCAGCATCTTTTGGTACTAATTTCAAAGATTCATTACGAGCTGTATCAAATCGCCATGGATCAATGATTTTTTCGGTTACTTTAGCACCTTTTTGTTTTAGTTTTTTGACGGTTTTATCAGTCGAACCAGTATCTAATACATAAACGGCATCCGCTTCTTTGACAGCATCCATAAAACGATTTACAAATTTTTCTTCATTTTTGGAAATAGCATATACATATATTTTCATTTGCAATTCCTTTTATTCAGCAGCTGTTGGTAAAACTAAATTTAGATAAAAGTCAGGGGCTGTTCCCGTAATTGAAGCTGAAGCTTCGCCAGTTGTTACTGAACCTATTTGTAAAGTTGGGGTTGGACCAGCAGGACCTTGAGCACCAGGAGTACCTTGTTCACCTTGCGGACCGGTTGCGCCTCTTGGAATGCTTAAATTAAGAGTGAAATTAGGAGCTGTTCCTGTGATTGTCGCCGAAGCTTCATCTTCAGTATCAACCGTAGTTATGGTGCCTATTTCTAATTCAGGGGTAGCGCCAGTAGCTCCGGTTGGACCTGTTGGACCTGTTGGACCTGTTGGACCTGTTGGACCTTGCGGAATAGAAAAGTTCAAAATAGCATTTTCATCGGTTCCAACATTAGTAACAGCAGCGGCTGTTCCTGGAGCAGTCGTAGTAGTAGTTCCTACTGTTATGGTAGCTGGACCAGCAGGACCAGTGGGACCAGTAGGTCCAGGAACTGGATAACCTTGTGGACATTTTTTTGCGGCTTTGATTTTACACATCGCACGTTCGTAATTGTTCATTATTTTCTCTCCTTTCGTATTATTCTATGAAGGAAAATAAAAATGAATAAGGAACTTCACATACTTATAAATCAAAAAAGAATGATTTTTTTGTAATCATTCTCTTTTATTAATTATAAGCTTAAAGTTCCCACATCACCATCAACACTAATATTTGATAAAGATAAGGTTTCCACATCGCCATCGACATTAAGATCCAAATCGTCTTGACTTGTACCCTCTTCTTCTGGAGAAATTGTCTCAGTACTATCATCTTCATCAGCTGGATCATCAGGTACGATATTGTCGTTTTCATCGTTATCGTCGTTTTCAAGTTTACCTTTTGATTCTAAATCGATATCTTCATCTTTATTAGCTTTTTGTTCTGGATTATCGCCGACTTTTTCTTCGGTATCAGTGATACCAATAGCTACAGGAGAATCTTGCTTTTCAAGTGATTTAGCAAAGTCTAATAAATTAGAAACATCTTGATTTGAACCAGCAACATAAATGTCGTCAATAAAGTCTTTAGTTTTAACTTTAAGCGCAAAGTATAACTCTTGTCTGACTTCGGTACTATTTTGTAGACCTAGATATTTTGCAATATCACCTCTTGAACAGTAATACTCTGATAAACATCCTGGTTGTTTTGCTAGTATTCCATCTACACCTTCAGTTATTCCAATATAGTCCTTTTTCAAAGCCTCATAGAACTTTTTAACATAGTCTTTAACATTTACTACTGTATCAAGTTTAGATAAATTAGCTTCAACATGTTTGAATCTAGCTTTTTTATAATCATCAAAATCGCTATACTGAGTACCAACAGTTTTAGTAGCTCTTTCAAGGGCCATCTTATCGGTTTTATAATTAGTTATTGTTTGTGTCCCACCACTAAGACCTTTTATGTTGTCTTTATAAACTTCTTTACTAGTAGGATTAACATTACTTGAGTACTGAACAAAACCATTATCATAACCTGCATAACCTAACATTTCATAACCGATCCATTTCATAGAGTAAGAATCAGGTCTTCCATTAGGGTTATTTGGTTGATACCAGTGAACAGTGTTAATTCCTTCACCACCATATAAACCTGGTCCTTTTGAACCATATTTATAAATACCTGGATAAAGCATGATTCGATTATTGATTAAATCATCCATAGAATTAAGTTCAAAGTTTCTTTCTGTTAACTCATTTAAATGCGTATATTTAGTATTTTGACGAGCTATTTGGTTAGCATACTTATCATTTCCATAAGTTTCACCTACATAATTGTCTGGACAAGTTTCATAATTACAATTTTCAGTTAAGCTACCCTTTCCGGTTTTACCATCTTTAGTTTGAAATTTTTGATCTTCAAGTGGATAAGAAGCTTGAACGGCAAGCGCATTTTGCTCTTCTTTTGGAAGCGCTAAGAAAGCTTGAGCTTCAATGTAATCCATGACATAAATAGTTTCAAACATCTTTTTATAGAAATCCCAAATTTTAGATTTACTATTAATTCGGTCTGGTAAGTAATTTGAAGCCACAGTTGTATAATCGTTATATTTAACAGATAAATTCATAACAATGGCCAAACGACTAAATTCTTGCATGAAGAATGAATCGGCGTAGTCTTCTCCACCAGAAGCATATCGACGATCTTTGTCTTGTAAGAATAATCTATCATCTAAATAGTGGGCAGATTCATGAGACCAAGTGGCAAATGTAGGGTGTCCCACATCAACCGTACCATCCGTTTTTATATCTGAATCCATAAATCCCGCAACATTCCATTCAATACGGTCGCCCCAGTTTCCGGCATTAACGCCATAGGTTGCTGGCCAGATATTAACAACTTCATCGAAGTTTTTATGGAATGGTTCTTCCGTTGAAT
>CANQAO010000117.1 GCA_947589375.1 uncultured Bacilli bacterium
TAAATATTGTATTTAATGTTATTTGACAATTCTATTAATTATTTATTAACAACTTACACACTTTTCTTGACAAACCCGGTATAAAAATTAACTAATTTTATTTTAACACATAATATATATTTTTACCATAGTCAATTTGTTTTAACATATTTTGATTTAATACTATTTCTTAAAAAATAATATCGATTTTCTGCAAAAAAAGTTAAAGATTTAATATTTTCTTTAGTTTATCATACTTTTATTACTTATATTATAAATATTTTAATTTTTCAAAATTTTCTGGTAAATGCATTATTGATAGTAATTGATTTCTATTTAATGAACCAATTTCTTTGTCATAATCTGTAACTAATTTTGATAAATTATTAATTAAGTTATCAAATTTATCTTTACTCGAAAAGAATTTTATTGCTATTAAAATAGCCAGTAAATCTTTTTTCCCTTGTATTATATTATTGTTTTTATCTCTTTTCAAATTAAACGAATTATGGTATTTAGTAGTTTTAATACCTAATTTATTATCTATAAATGATAGTAATATATCATCATGACAACATATATTTCTAACTCTGACCAGTAACCTTAGCATGTTAGCAACTTCATTACTACTTATTTGTTCATTAGTTAATTTCTTTTTCATATAATCTTTATCATTATTTTTAGACACATAAAACATATCACGAACCATTCCGAAAGATAATATTTTCATATATACCCATAATGGAACAAATAAATGATTGTTCTTATAAAACATAACGGCTTTATTTTTGTTTCCAAAATCATTCAATTGTTTATCTAAATTAGATAGTGTATCGCTTAAATAATTGTTAGATATATCATAATTGTTATTATTTAAAATATCATCAATCCTAAATCCATATCTAAAACTATAATTATTTGTATAAATAGTTTTTAATTTTTGTTCAATTTCTAATATTGGATCTAAGATAATTAATTTTAACATTTTATCAAATAAATATAGTGAATAAATATCTTCAAAAGAAGTTTCGTTTTTATATGTTCCATCACTATTTTTAAAAGCAAATTTATAACCCATGATAAAATAATAATTATTAGTTTCTAAAATGTTTCTAACATTATTTTCATCTTTAATCCTAATATTTTTAAATTTAATATTATTTATTAATTCATTAATAGTACAAAAAGTTTTTTTCGACATAGATAATACCCCCTATAGTTATTATAGCAAAAAAAGACACAAAAGAATAATCTTTTGTGTGCTCACTTGCAGGAAATTATATTCCTACATTGATAATATATGTAAGATTTATATAATTATACAAAAAAGACTGGATGACCGTAGTCTTTTCCAGTGCTCACGATTAAATAATATCAAAAAAAACTATTTTTGTCAAATTATTCAGTCACTTATGTTAATCCTTTTTTAAAATGTTACCATATCATTAGTTAAAATGTTACTAAATATTTATTGTATAATATCTCTTTGGAAAGGAGATATTTTTATATGCATAATAAAGAATATGCATTAAAACTTGTTCAAGATAAATTAAATGGTTTAAATAATTATTCTTATTCTCAAATTGGTTCTTTAACTGGCTATACCAAGACTCAAATATATAGATTATCTAAATTATTAAACAAAAAGGATATTGATTCTATTTTAGTTCACGGTTTAACGAATAAGCCTTCTAATAATTCACCTTCACCCAAAGAAATTGAATTTATTAAGAACTTCAAGAATAAATATCCGGCTATTAGTATACAACAATTTCAAGATATTTACCATGAAGATATTATTTTTAATAAAAAATGGCTAAAGTTGTTAAAGAAAATGATCTAAAAATTAGAAGTTATTCCTTTTTTGAATCATTATATGAAAAATTTAATTGGGTTAAACCTATTAAACATAAATGCTTTAATAAGGAATATGAAACTCATCCATTAAGAGAGCCTTCTCCACAAAAAGGTATCTTGATAATGATTGATGGTACTCCACATGACTGGTTTCAAAACGGTAGAAAATCTTCTCTACATTTAGCTATTGATGATGCCACAGGTGAAGCATTATGTGGTTGGTTTATGCCTACTGAATGTTTAGAAGGTTATGTCCATATGCTTGAAATATTAGTTACTAAACATGGTATACCTGAAAATATTTATTGCGATAGACATACTATTCTTATTAATCCTAATGATGGAAAACTTACTCAATTTGGTCATATGTGTGAAGATTTAGGAATTAATATAATTGCCGCTAATACTGCTCAAGCCAAAGGCAAAGTTGAAAAATGGAATAACACTATTCAAAATAGATTAATCAATGATATTAGAAGATATAACATTAAATCTATTGATGAATTAAATAAATTCTTTAATGATTATTATTGTAACTATCTTAACCACAAATATGCTTATGAACCCAAAGAAAAAGATTCTGCTTTTGTTCCTTTAGATAATGTTGATTTATCTAATATTCTTTGTATTAGAGAATCTAGAACTATTCTTAATGGTAATATGGTTTCTTGGAACAATAATTATTATCAAATTCTAGATAAAGACAATTCTATTAAACAAATTTATAAAGGAACAAAAATAACTGTCTATCAAAATGTTTTAACGAAAGTTATAAGAGTTAAATATTATAATGTTTTCTACGAAACTAAACAGATTGAAGGTCATAGAAAAGATCCAATTAAGAAAGAACAATTGAGAATAGATAATCAGAAACAATTAGAACAAGTTTTAAAAGAACGAGATGAAAGATTAAAAGCAAGGGTGAGCAAAGCGAATTTATCTTGACCCTTGCTTTTTAGATTTCATCTTTTACAATACTCACACAAACAAAGTTCACCTTTGTTTGTTATCTATATCATAAATCGGTAACATTTTAACTAATGATTAACATTGCTTTG
>CANQAO010000118.1 GCA_947589375.1 uncultured Bacilli bacterium
AAAGAAAGAGTGAAAAAAGCTTTACAATCTTAAAAATATATTATATAATTAAAAAGAACTTTCAAAGTTCTTTTGTGCAGGTGTAGTACAACGGTTAGTATATGGCCTTGCCAAGGCTAAGATGCCGGTTCGATTCCGGTCACTTGCTCCATTGACGAATCTGTTCGAACTTTTCGGACATTCAAATATATTTCATCTCTAATAGAGATGATTTTTTATTAAAAAAGTAATTGTAGTCAAAGTTTTGACTATTTACTCACAAAAAATTGACTTTTGTGAGTAAATAGTTTAAAATTGTTATAGGTGATAGTATGTTGTATTTTCATAAAGAATTAAAAGAAAAATTAAAATCCGATTATCAGATACAAAAAGCTGTACTCAATAAAGAATATTACAAAATTGAAACTGGATTGTATTCTGATATAGAATTGGTGAGTCCTTTAGAAATAATTTGCAAGAAATATCCTGATGCTATTTTCACATCAGATAGTGCCTATTATTACTATGATTTAACCGATGTTATTCCCGATTATTTCTATTTGGCTACAACAAGATCAGCCAGCCGAATAAAAGATAATAATATAAAACAAATATTTATTCCTAATGATTTGTTTGAATTTGGGAAAACACAAATTACTATTGAAAATATAAAAATTAATATTTATGATGAAGAACGAATACTAGTAGACTTGATTAGAAAGAAAAACACTATTCCGTTTGACTACTATAAAGAAATTATTGCAAATTATAGAGCTAAAGCTGATACGCTTGACATATACAAAATACAAAAATATATTTCACTTTATAAAAATGAATTAAATTTATATGATACATTAATGCGTGAGGTATTTTAATGAACTTAGAAGAATTAAGAAAATATTATTTAGATAATGGATATTCATTTGCTAATGCTTCTTCTAAAATATGTCAAGATATAATATTAAGCAAAATTTCTAAAAGTCAGATGGGGCGAAATGTAACAATTAAAGGCGGAGTTGTTATGTATGGCATTACAAACGACAAAAGACGAGCAACTAGAGACTTGGATTTAGACTTTATAAAATACTCACTTGATGATAATTCAATAAAGTTATTTATTAACAAATTAAACTCATTAAATGATGGCATTAAAATTTTAATTGATGGGCAAATTAAAGAACTCCATCATCAAGATTATAAAGGTAAAAGAGTTAATATAAAGTTAAAAGATGAAAATAATTTTTCTATTTCTACAAAGCTTGATATTGGAGTACATAAAAAATTTGATATTAAACAAGATAAGTATTGTTTTAATTTAGAAGCTATAAATGAAAGTGTTACTCTTATAATTAACTCTAAAGAACAAATAATAGGTGAAAAATTAAAATCTTTATTAAAATTCGGTATTAGAACTACTAGATTCAAAGATGTATTTGATATATATTACTTACTAAATAATACCAATATAAACAAAACGGAACTACTTAGTATTATAAATTCATTAATCATTAATGATTCATTAATGAGAGAAAATGATATCGATGAAGTTGTTAGTAATTTAGAAACTATTTTGAATAACAATATATTTAAACGAAATCTATCAATCGTTAAAAATAATTGGCTTGAATTATCTGTAGATAAAGTCATTGATAATGTGCTTAAATACTTTAATGAGCTTAAAACTAGTCGTGTTCCATAAAAAATATTGAAAGAAACAAAATATCATTTAATAAAAATTTAAAATATTGGAGGTGTCTATGGGCAAATGTTCATTGTGTGAGAGAAAAATAAGAAATGATAAAGCATCATTTGGATTAAACTGTCTAAAGGAAGTTTGTTTATCTATTGGTATAGAAGATATCACAAATTTAAATGGTGAAAAATTATTGAACAAAGAAATTCAAAGGATATGTAATAAAGGAAATTTATCTAAAGAACAGTCTAATTTATTAACTAATAGATATCTTACTCTTAAACTATTAGATGAAATTAAATTAGATGAATATGATAAATATAGAGTAGCTGTACAAAAAGATCTAGATACTATAAATAAAACTACATCACCAGAAGAATTGAAAAGTTTTAACAAAATCACCTTAAGGCAAGCCAAAGATGCAAATAAAAAATACAAAAAATATAAAACAACACTAACAAAAATATTAAATGGTGATTATGATAAATTGCAAAACATCACTTTTGATACTTTTAGATTTGCTTTTAATATGTATTATTTAAATAAACCTTATTTATCTGATTTAAATCAAAAATTACAATATGGAATATTAAAATTTGGAGTATTTAGTCTCAAATTATCTACTTATTCATTTAGTGCTAAATGTTTAGATCATGCACTACAAAAAAAACCTAAAGATATGAATATTACTGATATTAATGTTATAGACAAAATTAAAAATGATGAAAGTTTTAAACAAAAAATAAATCAAACAATTAATAAATACAAAAATAAAACTACATTCATTACAACTAATAATGCAGACTCAATTATATCATTTAATAATAGCGATTTGTTTTATTCCTTGCATAATGCAACAATTATTATTAAAGGAAAAAAACAAAATAATTTTTGGAATTTAGATGTGCAAATTTATGATGTATATGATTTTACCGATTTTAAAGAATTAAAAGAATATATACAAAATAGTTTCCCCAAAAATCTTATTGCATCCACAGCAAATAACTTTGCTATGATTGGTATAAGTTCTAATATAATACATGAGTATAAAATAACTATAAAATTTCAAATGAGAAAAAAATCAATCTAAAATAGCCAATAAGGTGTGTTAATTTAAAAATATGAGCAATAACATAAAAATACTTATATTACTTGGACTTATACTTTTAGCAATAGCTATATTTAATTTAACTATTTTATATAA
>CANQAO010000119.1 GCA_947589375.1 uncultured Bacilli bacterium
AACACTTATGGTGTGGTGCCAAGTCTCTATCTAATATCTAATATCCACTTAAGTGGAAAGGGGACCAAACAAGAACCATATGAAATAGGCGCCAACGGATAAACAAAAAACTAACCACAGACGCGAACTCATCTTTGATGAGTTCGGAAAGCGCGGCTCACGAAGTGAGACCGGGCCGATAATGCCGAAAGTTTTATAAAACTTTCGGCTTACTTTTTCCACATCATCTATAATACAACCGAAATTTCAGGGAACTGAAGTTTTTTTCTTATGTAAAATGTAAAAAAATAACTAAAAGTTAAACTTTTTTAATAGGCAAATTTTTAATAGCTAGGACATATACTTAATTGGTGATGCAATAGTGTTTTTCAAAAATATTCACAGTCGCATGAAAATAGTCTTAGTGATAATCATTTTCATATTTATTGTTATCATTGGTAAAGTTTTTTATATCGAAGTTATCGATTATGATAAATTAAATGAATATGCATCTAATTTATGGAGTCGTAATTTACCAGTTAAAGCCGATAGGGGAATTATTTATGATCGTAGTGGAGGTATTTTAGCTGATAACATCACTACAACATCATTAGTTGTTATTCCAAATCAAATTAAAGATAAAAAAGAAGTGTCACAAAAATTAGCTAACATTTTAGGAATTAGCTATGAAGCTATGTATAAACATGTAAGTAAAAGAACTTCGATTGAAAGAGTCCATCCTGAAGGCCGAAGGCTATCTTATGAAGTCGCTGATCAAATTAGAAATTTAAAATTAGATGGTGTTTATTTAGTTAAAGAATCAAAACGCTATTATCCCTTTGATACTTATATGTCACATACTTTAGGTTATGTCGGCATTGATAATCAAGGTTTAAGTGGTTTAGAGCTGATGTATGATAAATACTTAACAGGTAAAGATGGCGCGATTAAATACTTTAGTGATGCTAAAGGTAATAAATTAAATTTAAGTGAAGTTTATGAAAAACCGCAAAATGGCATGAATTTAACTTTAACCATTAATGCCGATATTCAGGCTTCGATTGAAAGAGAACTGGATAATGCTGTCACTAAATATAATCCTGATATGGTTATTGGTTTAGCCATGGATCCCAATAGTGGCGAAATATTAGGTATCTCTTCAAGGCCAAATTTTTCTTCCAACAATTATCAGAAATATACGACTGAAGAAATTAATCGTAATTTACCTATCTGGGCTACATATGAACCTGGAAGTACTTTTAAAATTATTACTTTAGCCGCCGCTTTAGAAGAAAATAAAGTCGACTTAGAAAAAGATACCTTTGTCGATAGAGGTAGCATTAGAGTGGAAAATGCTACTCTGCATTGCTGGAAACATGGGGGCCACGGCCGTGAAACTTTTTTAGAAGTTGTCGAAAATTCTTGTAATCCTGGCTTTGTCGTTTTGGGCCAAAAATTAGGCAAAAATACCCTTTTTAAATATATTAAAAACTTTGGTTTTGGCTCCAAAACAGGTATTGACTTAAATGGTGAAAGTACTGGTATTGTCTTTAATTTAAAAAACGTAGGTCCTGTAGAACTAGCCACAACAGCCTTTGGTCAAGGAGTATCAGTTACCCCGCTTCAGCAAGTTACGGCCGTCTCAGCGGCGATTAATGGCGGTATTTTATATAAACCTTATATCGTTAAAAGCATTAATGAACCAGAAACCAATACCATTATCAAAGAAAATAAAAAAACTGTTGTGCGCAAAGTCATCAGTGAAAAAACCAGTAATCAAGTAAGATATGCTTTAGAAAGTGTAGTTTCTAATGGTACTGGTAGAACGGCTTATATCGATGGTTACCGCGTTGGTGGTAAAACCGGAACGGCCCAAAAAGTAAAAGATGGACATTATTTAGATAATAACTATATTTTATCTTTTATCGGCTTTTTGCCAGCTGATAATCCTAAAGTAGTCGTTTATTTTGCTATCGATAATCCTAAAGGAGTCCAGCAGTTTGGTGGGGTTATAGCTGGACCACCAGCTAAAGCGATTTTATCAGATTCAATTAAAGCCTTAAATATTCCAAAACCTAGTGGTGGTATGGAAAAAGAATATCAATATTACGATAAAAAATATAAAACAGTAGCTGATGTTACCGGGATGGATAAAAATGAAGTTATTAAAAAATTAAAAGATTTTAAAGTCGATTTTGAAGGTCATGGTTCCAAAGTCACTTATCAATCACCAAGTGCGGGTGCCCGTATTTATGAAGGTGAAACCGTGAGAGTATTTATGAATTAAAAAAGGGGGGAATTAACAATGATAACAAAAAGTATTATGGCCATCATTATTGGGTTTCTCTGTTCCGTAATTATGGCCATTATTTTAATTCCTCTTTTAAGAAAATTAAAAGCTGGTCAAAATATCAGTATTTATCTTAAACAAAGACATCAAAGTAAACAAGGGACGCCAACCATGGGCGGGCTGATCTTTATTTTAGCTACCTTACTGATTGTTTTTCTTTTGATTTTTTTAAATAAAATTCATTTTAGTTATACCCTTTTAATTATTTTATTTACGTTTATTGCTTATACTTTAATCGGTTTTATCGATGATTATCTAATCATCAAAAAACATAATAACAAAGGTTTAAGCAGTACCGCTAAATTATTATTCCAGACGATTATTGCCATTATCTTTTTCTATTTATTTATGAAAGGGGATAATGAACCCTTACTTTGGATTCATACGTTGCATTTTAAATTAGATATCGGCTTTTTCTATGGCTTATTTATTTTATTTGTCTTAGTCGCTACTAGTAATGCGGTGAATTTAACCGATGGTTTAGATGGTTTAGCTACGGGACTT
>CANQAO010000120.1 GCA_947589375.1 uncultured Bacilli bacterium
GTCAGCATTAAGACAGAAATTATTGTCAGAAACTTTTTCATAGTTTCATTATAAAATAAATAAAATTTTTTTTCCAAAAAAAATTTGACTTAATTTTTAAATAGTGCATTATGTTGTTGATGTCTCTTTTACTGATTTAATACCAGAAGGGATTTCCCTTTTAACTTTAGATCAAGGTAAAAATAGAGGATTTATTTTTTTAATTTTATTTATTATCATTGGTTTA
This sequence comes from uncultured Bacilli bacterium, assembly GCA_947589375.1. Classification (GTDB taxonomy): domain Bacteria; phylum Bacillota_I; class Bacilli_A; order RF39; family UBA660; genus Coprosoma. The sequence continues at coordinate 227 of CANQAO010000120.1, forward strand.
CTAATTTCAGTTATTATTGATAAACTAATTCCAGAAAGCAGTGAAGCATACGATAAAAAATTATATAAAGTAGGTATTTTTTCGATGATTGCTATTATCGTCCATAATATCCCAGAAGGAATTGCAACATTTTTATCATCAGCAACCAATTTATCATTAGGGATTGCCATTACTATTGCCATCGCCCTTCATAATATTCCTGAAGGAATTAGTATCTCGGTACCTGTATATCAAGCTACCAAAAATCGGTCAAAGGCAATAGGGTATACCTTTATTTCCGGAATGTCAGAACCAGTTGGAGCCATACTCGCTTTTCTTATTTTAAAACCGATTATTACGAATACAATTATGGGCTCAATTTTAGCTATAATTGCCGGAATTATGACACATATTTCGATGTTTCAATTACTACCTACTTCCCTTAAATATAAAGAAAAGGGGAAGACTATAATCTTTTTTATAATCGGTTTTGTTTTTATGATATTTAGTCATTTATTATTAAATTAGTTTTTTAATACATATATTTTTGCCCAAATGGAATACTAAAAATAATCCGACCATTTTAAAGTAAAATGTCCGACTTTTTTAAAGCGAGAGCATTGACTTTTTTAAAGTCTACACATATAATATACTTAGAAAGAAGGGATTATAATGTATGAAAGAGAGGCTTTAGGAATTATTAAAGAAATCAATAGTTCATTTAAAGTTCTACTAGTAACTGGACCAAGACAAGTTGGAAAAACAACGCTTTTACTTAGTATAAAACCAGACAACATGGAATATGTAACTCTCGATGATGAAGTATTAAGGAATCAAGCTATAAATGATCCGAAACTCTTTTTAGAAGAACATCCTGCACCGCTTTTAATAGATGAAGCACAATATGCTCCTAATTTATTTTCTTATATAAAAATAAATGTTGATAAAGAAAATAAAAATGGAATGTATTGGTTAACAGGTTCACAACAATTTCATTTAATGAAAAATGTTAGTGAATCTTTAGCTGGCCGTGTAGGTATTGTTAATCTTAATAGTTTTACATATTCGGAAATTGTTAGAAATACATCAAAATTATTATTTGATCCATTAGAGCTTAAAAAAGCTGATAAAATTAATGTCAATAAATTATTTGAAATAATTTTTACTGGTGGAATGCCGGAGCTTTATAAAAACAAAAACATAAATCGTAATATTTATTTTCAAGGTTATATTGACACATACATTTCTAGGGATGTAAGAGAATTATCGGAAGTAGGCAATGTTGAATCCTTTAAAAAATTTATTGTAAGTGTCGCCACTCGTACAGGCGAACGGTTAAATTATTCCGCTCTAGCAATGGATGCTGGTATAAGTGTTCCTACTGCTAAATCATGGCTTTCAATTCTGACATCATCAGGATTAGTATATTTATTAGAACCATATATGTCATCAGAGTTAAAAAGATTAACCCATACTCCTAAAATAATTTTCATGGATACAGGTCTGGCTTGTTTCCTTGCTGGATGGGATGATTCAAAAGAATTACAAACCAGTTCTAGTGCTGGACATTATTTGGAAACTTTTGTAATAAGTGAAATAATTAAATCATATAATGCCAAAGGATTAAAACCAAATTTAACTTATTATAGAGATAAAGATAAAAATGAAATAGATTTAATTATTTATAAAAACAATAAATTATATCCGTTTGAAATTAAAAAAACTGCTTCACCAAATGAAAGTATGATTAAAAATTTTAAATTACTAGAAAAAACTAAAAAAGAAATCGGAGTAGGGGGCATTATATGTTGTTATGACACATTAATGCATCTAAATGATAATAATTATATCATTCCAATTTCTTCAGTAATTAATGCAAGTAATGAATAATATATAATTATAAAACGATGTTATTAGTTAAAAAAAACGATTTAGTTAGTCAGCTAAATCGTTTTTAATATACTCCCCCTATTTCTTATTATCTAAAATAAGTATAGGGGAGTATAAGTGGTTAATTCTAAGCCATCGACATATTAAAAGATGGATAATTATCCATCCCGATTAAAATTGAAAATAAATACATATTGATAGTTAATTATAAAAATTCAAAAACAAAATAAATGTCAATCACGAAAATTTATTTTTTTTATAATTTTTTTATACTTCTTATATATCCCAAAAAAGAGTGGTGCATGAAACTAGAATAGGGAATCAAAAACTATCAATAAATGCTCCTATATATTTAGATAATAATATTTTTCATTTATATAAGTTAACATAATATATATTATAGGAAAATGAAAAAGTGGTATTAATTACCAACTTTTCTTGATTGTATTTCAACGATTTTGGCTAATACTTCAGCAGCATTAGATTCATCAATACCAGTATAGCCTAATTCTTTAAGAGCTTGTACTTTGGCTGAATTCATTTCCACGGTACGGCTCATTTTTTCTTCCATTTTTTGTTCGATTTGCGTTACAAAACGTTTGTGAGTAGCTGCTATTTTAGCTTTGCTAGCGCTACCACCATGATATAATGTTATAGCTGAGAATAAAATACTTTCAAAAATGAATTGTTCATTTTCATCATATACGAATTCATAAGGTTTAGTAA
>CANQAO010000121.1 GCA_947589375.1 uncultured Bacilli bacterium
TCTTAGATGGTTATTATGATTCCGGCAAAAAAAATATAACTATTACAGATATTATTTTAAGTAATGGTAAAAAGGTTACCTTAAATAAATCTTATACCATTACTCCAGAAGTCTTAAAAAATATTCCGACTATTAATGATTTTACTTATGAAGATTTAACTGATAAAGTTAAAGTGACCTTAGATTTAAAAGATCCTGATAATGCTCTTCTTAAAAATGCGAAAGTCATCATAGTTGATGAAAATGAGACTGAAGTATACAACCATGATTTAGAAAAAGAATTTACCTTTAATCATGATAAAAAGAATTTAAGGTATAATATTAAAGTCGTTGTCAATTACGATCGCGATGTTGATAAAAAAATAGATAGCGAGAATTATAAAAACGAGATTATTTTAGATGAAGTAATATCTTTAGCTAAAGAAAATATCGAACTTAAAGATATTAACGATATTAGTTTATATAAATATGAAGAATATGATGGGGCAAAAAAATTTATTCTTGAAGACACTGTCAATATAGATAATCTTAAAAATAATTTAAATAATTACTTTGTTGAAATTAAAATGGAAAATATGCCAAGTATAAGAGCTAGAATAGACAAAGTAATTGAAGACGATACAAATTTAATTTTAGCCTTAAAATATGAATATATAACTAAAGAAGGTCCTAACGCTCAAAAAATTAGAGTCGATTTTGGTCCTATTGAGGGAAATGTTGCTAAAAACGAATTTCATCCAGCTATTGCTTTTAAAGCTTTACTTGAAGATTTAGAAACTAAAGATGAAGTTACATTAACGCGTGATTATGATGCTAGTAGTATTGAAAATGATCTATCTACTAATTATTATGTTCAAACATTTGCTGGTAAACTAAATGGTAATGGCTATACAATTAAAAATTTAACAAGACCTTTATTTGATAAGTTAAATAATGCTGAGATTGAAAATTTAAATCTTGAAAATATAACCTTTGGTGCTATCTCTGGTGGTAGTTTGGCTAGAGAAACCTCTGGTGCAAAAATAAAAGGAGTACTAGTAAATAATGTCTTAAGAACATCAGGTGCCGGTGGGAAAAACGGTGGATTAATTGGTGTTGCTTCTAATAATACAGAGATAGAAAGATGCCGCGTAACTAATGTTACATTAAATGTTGGGGGTGACCAACAAAATGGTTTATTAGTAGGAAACCTTAGTAATTCAACGATAAAAAATAGTTATGCCATTGGTCAGCTAAATGCTACCTGGAACTATAATGGCGGGATAGTTGGAGCCGCTTCAAACGCCAAATTAGAAAATAATTATGTCAAAGGTAAGGTAAGTGGTTCTTTCGTTTATCATACAACCTTTAATTTCACTACTGGTGGCGGAACTTATATGGATAATTTAAGTTTAGTTACTGGCGGAGAAAAGTTTGCTGGTGATGGTGGAACATTACTAGGTAATTATCAAATAGTTGATTCTGCCAAAGATAGTGATACTACTGGACTAACTTATATAACTAAAGATGAAGTAGATAAAGAATTATTTAAGCAGCTCGGTTTTGATGAAGACATATGGTGTTTAGATAACGTTTCTTATGATAATACGCCAATTTTACAAATAGAAAAAACATCTAACGTTGATAATTCTCAAAATGAAGTTTATGATGAAAAAGATGAGACTCTATATGGTAACCTAGTAAAATTAATGCCTTTCTATGATAGTGATAAAATTATCGCAGTTTCTAAAAAGATTGCAGATAGTGACTTAAAAACAAAAGAAATTGCTCATATTGTTCCATTTGATAAAAATGGTGCCCTTGTAACTTATTTAACTAATCATGATCCAAAGAAAATAAGTAAATTAAAGTTAATATTCAAAGATGGTACTGTAAAAGAATATAATGTGACATACGATAAGACTTATGACATGATTGCTACTTATAGAATAAATGGTTTAAATATTGATTATAGTTATAATCATTATGTGATAAATGTTGATTCCCAAGTAGTAGAAAATCTAACTAATTATTTAAAAGGTTTAGATTATACAAATAATTTAGATATTTTAACTACGAATGATGATAGCCGAATATATCGTGATTTCTATAATGCTACGACTAAGAATGAATTAAAAGACTTTGTTTTAAAATACTTATCTAATAGTAATTATACCAATACCACCAATGATGAGGCGATTAATGGTTATCTTGAAGGCGAAGTTAAAAAAGATAAGCGAATTGAAAAAGCTCTATATGCTTATAACTACTTTAGACGTTTTTATGATTTAGATATTGGTGGCATGAAACTTTATGACTTTGTTATGTTCAACATGCAAGGTTTTGATGAAAATTTAACGGCCGAAAAAATAACGGATTTATATTTTGGCGATGGAACTGGTTCTAACTTTAATACTGATGCTACTGATACTAGATACAACACTCTGCTTAGCGGTTATACAGCTAAACCTCATATCGCTGATTTACTAGAATATTTAGTAACTAGTTTAACGGGCGAGAACATGGCTAAATGGACAGCTAATCAGTTTAAAGGCGTATTAGTTGAAATACCAGTGGAAGGTCATGCTGAAGTGCAGTATACCTTATGGGATCATTTAAGTAATGACGATGATGAACATCAAGGTACTGGTTATAGACCATATAATTTTGCCCTTCCAATATTAACTATGCCTAGAACAGCTGCTTATATCATTTCCGCACCAGCGCAGTTTACGATTGGAGCTCAAAGAGTATATATGGGCAATCCTGATGATCCAGTTGAGTATGCGAAGTTTGACACTAAATTAAAGGCTTATACGGGCCGAATCCAAT
>CANQAO010000122.1 GCA_947589375.1 uncultured Bacilli bacterium
CTACTCATAATATGATAAAAAAATATTTTCCAAACTCACGTTAAAATTTAATTGACAAATAAAATGAACAAATTAATAAAAATAATTTATTTTTCTAGCATTTTCTTATAAAATAATGTATATTATTAATGTACTTATTTCGTGGATTAAAAGAACTCCATCTTTTATTCTAGGATTTAAGCGAATATAAAAGTAAAGGAGGATAAAAATGGCTTTAACAAAAGAGCAAAAAGAAAAAATCGTTAAAAAGTATGCTCGTGGTAAAAATGATACTGGTTCAGCTGAAGTGCAAATTGCTATTCTTACCGAAGAAATTAACGAACTTACTGAACACTTAAAAACCCATATTCACGATTACCACTCAAGAAGAGGATTACTTATGAAAGTTGGTCGCAGAAGAAGCATGCTTAAATATTTAAAAGAAAAAGATGTTACCAGATATCGTGAAATCATCAAAAGCTTAGGCTTAAGAAAATAATAAATAGTAGGCACTCCTTTTTGAGTGTCTTTTATATAAGGAGGTAATTATGAAAAAAGTATTTGAATTAGATTTTAGAGGAAGAAAATTAGTTGTTGAACATGGGGAAATGGCTAAACAAGCTACGGGTTCAGTCTTAGTAAGATATGGCGATACGGTCGTTTTATCAGCGGCCGTTGTTTCTAAAACCGCCAATTTACTTTCTGATTTTTTCCCACTTATGGTTTTATATCAAGAAAAATTATATTCAGTTGGTAAAATTCCGGGTGGATTTATCAAAAGAGAAGGACGTCCTACGGAAAATGCGACCTTAGCGGCGCGGATGATTGATAGACCAATGCGTCCACTTTTTCCCGAGAATTTTAAACATGAAGTTCAAATTGTCAATACTGTTTTATCAGTCGATCCAAATAATTCACCAGAAATGACGGCTTTATTTGCTTCATCACTTGCGGTGTCAATTAGTAAAATTCCATTTAATGGTCCTATTGCTAGTGTCAAAGTAGGTAGAGTAGATGGCAAATTTATCATTAATCCAACTACTGAAGAGGCCGAAAAATCAGATATTGATTTAACCGTTGCTGGTACTAAAGATGCTATTAACATGGTTGAATCTTCCGCTAAAGAAGTAAACGAAGATGACATGCTTGAAGCATTAATGTTCGGTCATGATGCGATTAAAGAATTAATTGCTTTTGAAGAACAAATTATTGCTGAAATTGGCGAAGAGAAAATGGACTATGAAAAACTTGAAATCAGCGATGAATTAAGAAATGAAATTACAAATCTTATTTCAGATCCGCTTGATAAAGCTTTAAGAATCAAAGATAAATTAGAAAAATATGGGAAAATTGATGAAATAAAAGAAAATTTACTTCAAAAATATGAAACCGAAAACGAAAACTTAAAAGATGACGAATTAAAAGAGTTATTAACTAAAGTCGCTTTAGTTTTTGGGGATATTGAATATGATTTATTTAGAAAAATTGTCGTTATCGAAAAACAACGAGCTGATGGTCGTCAAATGAAAGAAATTAGACCACTTTCAGCGGGCATTGATAATTTACCAAGAACGCATGGATCAGCCTTATTCACAAGAGGAGAAACGCAAAGTTTATCAGTCACTACTTTAGGCGCTTTAGGCGAACACCAAATCTTAGATGGTTTAGATTTAGAAAACGAAAAAAGATTTATGCTTCACTATAACTTCCCACAATTTTCAGTAGGGGAAACTGGTAGATATGGAGCGCCAGGAAGACGTGAAGTTGGTCATGGAGCTTTAGGCGAAAAAGCCTTACTTCAAGTTATTCCATCAGAAGAAGAATTTCCTTATACTATTAGAGTAGTATCAGAAATTTTAGAAAGTAATGGTTCTTCATCACAAGCTAGTATCTGCGCCGGATGCATGAGCTTAATGGCTGCCGGTGTGCCTATTAAAGCGCCAGTAGCTGGTATTGCGATGGGACTTATTACCGCTGGTGATGAATATACAATTTTAACCGATATTCAAGGGATGGAAGATCACTTAGGTGATATGGACTTTAAAGTAGCCGGTACTAAAAATGGTATTTGTGCCTTACAGATGGATATTAAAATTACGGGAATTTCCAAACAAATTTTAAAAGAAGCCTTATATCAAGCTAAAGAAGCCCGTATGGAAATTTTAGATGTTATTACTAATACTATTTCCGAACCTAGGAAAGAAGTTAGTGAATATGCACCTAAAATGGAAACCTTTAAAATTGATCCTGACAAAATTAAGGATGTTATCGGTAAAGGTGGCGACATGATTACGAAGATTATCTTAGAATCAAGTAATGTTACAAGTGTTAATGATATAAATGCGGTTAAAGTTGATTTAGAAGATGATGGGACTGTTATTATCTACCACACCGATAAAGCCATTATCGAAAAGACAGCGCAAAGAATTAAAGATGTTATTAAAGAAGTCGAACCAGATGTTATTTATACTGGTAAAGTTGTCAAAGTAGAAGACTTTGGATGTTTTGTGGAACTATGGCCTGGAACTGAAGGCTTAGTTCACGTATCACAGCTTGATACCAAAAGAGTTGAAAAACCAAGTGATATTGTCAAAGTTGGCGATGAAATTCTTGTTAAGTCATTAGGTTATGACAAAAAGGGAAGATTAAATCTTTCAAGAAAAGAAGCCATTAAATAGATATAGATTTAGATATAGATTTTCTATATCTTTTTCTTTGATTTTAAAGGGAAAATGCCAATTT
>CANQAO010000123.1 GCA_947589375.1 uncultured Bacilli bacterium
ATGCATGCCACTAAAAGTTGGATTTGCTTAGTATCATCAACAATGATTTTTATTGGATCTACTTATTTATGTACAATTATCACATTTCCACTATTGTTAAAAATAATTATCGGTATAATTGGTCTATTACTAATATTTAAAAATAGTCCGGCTGACACGGCTAAAAAACCAATTGTTAATCCAAAAAGACGAATGGTATACAAGATCCTATCAACCATTACAGCGACTATCTTTGTAATATTATCCATTTTTATACCTAGTAATTTTTTGTCCAATTGTTTTATATTAGCTCTAATTATTCAAAATATAATGATTTCTAAAATAACATATAAAATATTTGGCTTACCATATGATAACTATAAAAGTTATCACCAATAAAAGAATAGGAAGGAGGTAGTAAGATGTCTGTTATTACTTCAATTTTAGCTAACTTAGGTGGACTTTTCGCTGGTTTAGGAAGCCAAGCTTGTGTTTTTTGGTGGATTGACGAAGAAGAAACACCAAAAAGCTTAATCAAATAATTTTGACTATAGGCTAATTATTAAAAAGAACTATAACAATAAAAATATTAAGTTATAGTTCTTTTAGTTTTGTTTGATTTTAATTTTTAATCTTTGTTTAAATAATTGACGATTGATGATTTTTTCAGTTTCTAAAAGTTCATTTTGTTTAATTATTTTTTGCACAAGTTCTAAACCATAGCCATGGCCTTTACCTTTCGTCGTATAATTTTTAAAGCCAATTTTATCAAAATCAATGGCTTCCTCATAATTGTTAGAAATATCTATGTAAACATAATCATCCATAACAAAAAGCTCAATTATTATTTTTTTCGTACCTAAAGCATCTACTGCTTCAATCGCATTATCTAAAAATACTCCAAGAATTTTACACATATCTAATATAGTGTTTTCGCCGATGTTAATTAAATCAATTGTTCTAACATCATTAGCTATGTCCAATTTGTAATCTATATCTTTTTCTTTCATCGCACATAATTTAGAATAAATGGTAGCTCTAAGCCCTCCTTCTGGAATTTTAGAGGTTTTATAAAAAATAGTTTCATCGTCTTTTATTTTATCTTCTACCAAATTTTCTATATATTTGGTTACACCTTTATCCTTAGATTTAACCATATTTCTAATAGTTAACAATTGATTTTTATTTTCGTGATTTAATAATCTGTACTTATCCATAATATTTTCATACTCTTTTAAACTAGATAAACTAATTTCGTATTTGCCACGAACTTTCGTAAGTTTAGCTTCGGTATATAACAGCTGAACGATAATCGACACATAAACAATTATTAGAATAGTACTTAATACTACTGTTATATATTTCGGCAAATGCATCCAACTCATTATCATAAGTAAGCTAGCTAAAATAATTGTAAAAATGGCAAGCAATATTAAATGATTGTTTTTAATATTATTAAATATCATTTCTAAAAAATTATATAATTTATAAATTAATGAACATTTAAGTGAAAGAAACGACATAGCAGCAACACCTACATTTACAAAAAAGGTTATTATATAATTGTCTTGCCATATTGTGACATTACCCATAAATATAATTGCCATTATTAGCACCATAACCATTTCACTAAGCATAATTACTAATTGTGAAATAATTATTGTAATAATACTTTTAGATAAAGAATGTGTAAATAAAAAGTAATTAGTTAAAATCAACATAGTGATATTTATTATTATTTTTAAATAAGGTGGTAACAAAAAATTAATCATTGTCCCTAATACTACTCCAACAAAAAGCGCAATATAAAATTTATAACTACGATAATCGATTTCCATATTCAATAATTTATGCCAACATATAATACAAAACATTGTCAGTAAAAAAGCTGTAAATCCATATAATAAAACATTTGTAAGCATCTTAGATCAATTCTCCTTCAAATCTAGTAGAAACAATATCAACTGTTTCACCATTATCAAAGGTAATTATGCGTTTTGGTTTATTATAACTGACTATTCTTTTTTTATTTACAATACATGCTCTATGAGTTTGAATAAAGTTATCATCTAACATTGGTAATAATTCACTTAAACTTTTATTTAATTTAAATTCATTATAATCAGTTTTGATTATACTTTTTCGTTCAATACTGTCTTTGGTAATATATAAGATGTCATCTAAAGCAATAGTATATGTAATACCGCTATCTTTAAAGCGGATTGTTTTCCGTACTTTTAACATTTTAAGAGCCTTTTCAATAGCTACTTTCAATCTCTTTTCATAATTATCAAATTTATTAATAAAAGATAAAAATAGAAAATCATTTTTCATAATAATAGGGCTTAATTCTTGATGACCAGTTAAAAATATTATCATGCTATCAACATCTTTATTTCTGATAATTCTAGCCATATCTATGCCTGAACCACTTGGCATTTCAATATCTAAAATGTATATTTTAAAAGAAAGTTTTGTGTTAATAATATTCAGAAAATTTTCATCACAATCTTTAAATGAATGAATATCATATTCAATTTCATTTTTCATCATGCAGCTTGTTATAATTGTTTCTATCGATTTTCGATATTTTGAGTCATCTTCACAAACAATAAAATTTATCATATTTCTTACCTTCTTTCATTTATTTTTAAGCTTTCTCAAAAAAAGTAACTATTACACTATACCACATTTTCTGACCATTTTCTACATTTTTTGGAAATATTTGGTAAAAAA
>CANQAO010000124.1 GCA_947589375.1 uncultured Bacilli bacterium
ATCTATTTATTTTGATTAATTATTTGTTTTTGTTTATCATTAGGATACATTCTAAATACATAAGCTTTATACATGATTATCACCTACCTTTGTTAATCTAATTTTAACATATGTTTGGGTGATAATCAATATGTTTTTTTAACTTTTTGTTAATTTTTTCTTAAAAAATCTTGTATGACTTTCCTATTAAATTAAAAATATATGATATGTTTGCGTGAGGATAAAACAAAGTGTAATACCAGTGATTAAAGGAATTAAAATGGAGAGCAAAGCCCATTTATAACTACCAGTTTCTTTTTTTATGGTTAAAACTGTAGTTAAACATGGAAAATGCATTAAGGTAAATATCATCACACAAATAGCTGTTAAACAAGTCCACCCATTTTGAACAAATAAATTTTTAAGTTCATATAAATTATCAAATTCGGTAATATAGCCTAACGACATATAACCCATTATCATAATCGGAATGACAATTTCATTAGCTGGAAAACCTAAGATAAAGGCCATTAAAATTACCCCATCCATGCCTATCATTTGACCAAAAGGATCTAAAGCATCCGCGCATATTTTTAAAATACTTTGATCCCCTACTTGAATATTAGCCATCAGCCAAATCACGAGTCCCGCCGGCGCTGAAATACAGATAGCTCTTTTTAAAACAAATAAAGTTCGATCAAAAATAGATCTTATAATTACTTTCGTGATTTGTGGTTTTCGGTATGGTGGTAGTTCTAAAGTAAAAGCTGATGGTACCCCTTTTAATAGCGTTTTAGATAAAATTTTCGAAATGACAAAAGTCATGATAATGCCTACTAAAATAATTGAAGTTAAAAGTAGTGCGCTTAAAAATGAACTCGTTTTACTAAAGGTAATTAAAAACATCGTAATCATCGAAATTAAAATGGGAAATCTACCATTACAAGGCACAAAAGCATTAGTTAAAATCGCCATTAAACGTTCTCTTGGTGAATCGATTATTCTAGAGCCAATAACCCCTACGGCATTACAACCAAAACCCATGGCCATAGTTAAAGCTTGCTTACCACATGACGCACATTTTTTAAAAATATTATCTAAGTTAAAAGCTATTCGTGGTAAATAACCTAAATCTTCAAGCAAAGTAAATAAAGGAAAAAATATCGCCATGGGTGGTAGCATAACGGCAACTACCCAAGCTAGAACTCTATAAACGCCAAACACTAAGGCATCGATAACTAAATTAGGTAAATGAATAAATTTTAAAACTTCGATAATATTATCTTCTAGGCCAAAAAAGAAATCATAAAGCCATGATGAAGGATAATTAGCCCCATTTATCGTTATCCAAAAAATTATCATTAAAAGACATAACATACTAATAAAACCCGTTATTTTACCCGTTAAAAACTTATCGATAATTCGATCTCTTTTACTATAATCTTTTTTGGTAAAATTAATGGTTTTCCTCGCAATATCTCCGCAATCTCTAATTACTTCTTCGGTAATATAAGTTTCAATTTCGTCTTTAGGAATGCCTTTTTTATTTAAATGATTTTGCGCTTCTTTAATTTTTAATGAAAGTATTTTATCACTACTAAAATTAAAAGTTTCCATAAAGTTTACATCATGACAAATTAACCTTAAACATATCGCTTCTTTATTAATATTTTGTTTATCTATTAATGGTTTAATTTTATATATTGCTTCTTTGATATTATCATCGTATTTAACTTGATAACTTTCTTTGTTTTTATTAGTTAAACTTTCTAAAAGTTTATCGATGCCAATATTTTTTTTAGCAGTTACGGGAATAACGGGAACTTTTAAAATATTTTCTAACTTTTTAAAATCAATTTCAATACCTTTCTTTTGTGCTTCATCTAATAGATTAATACAAACAATTACTTTATTAGTTACTTCTAATACTTGTAACACTAAATTAAGATTTCTCTCTAAACAAGTAGCATCACACACTACAATTAATTTGTCATAATCGCCACTATAAACAAAATCTCTTGTGACTTCTTCTTCTTTTGAATGCGCCATTAAAGAATAAGTACCTGGTAAATCTTCAATTTGATATTTAATATTTTTATATGTTTTATAGCCCGTTGCTTTTTCAACTGTTTTTCCTGACCAATTACCTGTATGTTGATTTAAACCAGTAAGGGTATTAAAAATCGTACTTTTACCGACATTTGGATTACCAATTAAACCAACTTTCATAATTTAACCTCAATATCTTTAGTATCTTCACATCTAATGGCAATCACCGCACCTTTGATTTCATAACCATTCATTCCTTTATTTTCTAATACTTTTTTTATTTCTGAACCTCTAATTAAACCAATATCTAATAATCTTTTTTTTATACTTGGATGGGCTTTCATTTTAATAATTGTGGCTTTATCACCTATTTTTAAATCATTTAATTTCATAAGCCGCCCCCTATGTCTCATTTTAGTATATGTTTCTTTTGAAATTTGGGCATTAAAAAAGTTATTGGAATAAACCATATAACTTAAAAGCAGAAAAATTTCCTTTTCCTAAACAAAAAAAGAAAAAGAGCTGTCGGAATTAATTATTTAATTTCCCGACAGCCCCTTTAGGGTTGTATTATAGAGGATGTGGAAAAAATTGGCCGAAAGTTTTATAAAACTTTCGGCATTATCGGCCCGGTCTCACTTCGTGAGCCGCGCTTT
>CANQAO010000125.1 GCA_947589375.1 uncultured Bacilli bacterium
TTACCAATGAAAATATTTAGATATAATGTAAACCTTTTTTCTATTTTTCTTTAGCTTCGAATATAATGTGGTATAATATAAATAAGGATGTGATTAGATGCGCGTAGTTATCACAGCAGGTGGCACTGGGGGTCATATTTATCCAGCTTTAGCCATTATCGAAAAAATTAAAGAAAAAGAACCTAATAGTGAATTTTTATATATTGGCACGCATAACCGGATGGAAAAAGATATTGTTCCTAAGCGTGGCATTCCGTTTAAATCTATTGAAATGTATGGTTTTAACAAAAAACATTTACTTAAAAATTTTAAAACCCTTAAATGTCTTTTTAAAAGTTTTAAAGAATGTAAAAAAATAATTAAAGAGTTTAAGCCAGATGTAGTGGTTGGAATTGGGGGTTATGTTACGGTTCCTGTAATTATGACGGCCAAAAAACTCGGTTATAAAACTTTCATCCATGAACAAAATTCTATTCCCGGAAAATCGAATAAATTTTTAGCAAAATATGCTGATTTAATTGGAGTTTCCTTTGCATCATCAAAAAAGGCTTTACCTAAAGAAAAAACGATTTTAACGGGTAATCCTTGTAGTGAAGGGGCTTTAATGGTGGAACCTATTGATAAAAAAGAATTAGGACTATCTTTAAATAAAAAACTAGTCCTAATTGCTATGGGCTCTTTAGGCTCTAATTCGATTAACCAAGTACTTATGGATTCCATGGATAAATTTAAAGACAAAGATTATGAAATTTTATATATTGCTGGTAAAAACGTCTATGAATCGATAAAAAATGTTAATGTGCCTAAAAATATTAAAATTTTACCATTTTATGAAGGCTTAGCTAAAGTTATGAAAAAAACCGATCTAATGGTAACGCGTGCTGGTGCTTCCACTTTAAGTGAACTTATTTCCTTAAATTTACCATCAATTTTAATTCCTTCACCATATGTGGCTAATAATCATCAATATATTAACGCGATGGATTTAGTTAATGGCAAAGCCGCGTTAATTATTGAAGAAAAGGATTTAACTAGTGAGAAATTAATTTGTGAAATTGATAAAGTTATCAATGATCAAAAAGCGCTTAAAAATTTAAAAAATAATTTAGATAAGTTTAAAGTTCATGATAGTGCAAGTATTATTTATAGCGAATTAAAAAGGCTAATAAAATGATTGAAAATTTTGGAACCGTTTATGAAAACGTCTTACAAAAAGACTATACGACTTACAAATTATCTGGTACAATTAAAAAGGTCATTTATCCGAATAGTGTCCAAGATTTAATCAAATTATTAGAATATTTAAACAAAGAACATCTTAAACATAAAATTATCGGCAATGGCTCTAATATTATTTTTAAAGGTAATTATGATGGTATTATTGTTAAGTTAGATAAATTAAATAAAATAAATATAAATGGTGAGATTATCGAAGTTGAAGCGGGATATAATTTAGCAAAATTAGCTTTTAAAACTGCTAATCTTGGTTTAAGTGGTTTAGAGTTTGCTGCTGGCATTCCTGGTACTATTGGCGGAGCTATTTATATGAATGCCGGGGCTTATCAAAAAGAAATGCGTGATATTATTGTTGAGGCTTTGCTTTTAAAGGAAAATGGTGAATTAATAACTTTTAGTAATCAAAATTTAAACTTTGGTTATCGCACGAGTATTTTAAAAAGTAAAAATCTTATTTGTTTAAAAGCGACTTTAAAACTATGTCATGGTAATAAAGAAGATATCTTAACTACCATTAAAAATAATCAGCAAAAACGCTTAGCTTCACAGCCCCTAGAATATCCTTCAGCGGGATCAGTATTTAGAAATCCTGAAGGACTATGTGCGGGGAAATTAATCGAAGAGTTAAATCTTAAAAACGTTAGTGTCGGTGATGCCGTCATTAGTGACAAACATGCTAATTTTATTATTAATAAAGGTCAAGCTACCGGCTCTGATGTTCTTAAACTTATTAATTTAGTACAAGAAAAAGTTAAACAAAAATACAATATTGAACTTATTTGTGAACAAGAAATTATTGAATAAAAGGTGAGATAATATGGCTAGAAAACAAGTTAAAACAAAAAAGCGTAAAATAAAAAGAAAAAGCATGACCATTTTAATTATTGTTATAGTGTTATTTATATTAGTCATGGGTTACTTATATAATTTAAAAATTAAAACGATAACAGTAAGTGGTAATACTTTATATAGTGAATGGGAAATTATTAAACTAGCTAAACTTAATAATTATCCTAGTAGTATGCAAAATATGGCGGGACTGATTGAATATCGCTTAACTAAGGATCCTTATATTAAAAAAGCTAAAGTTCGTAAAAAATTCCTCACTACCGTCCATATCGAAATTGAAGAAAACTTGCCGCTCTTTTATTCGGCTATCAATAAAAAAACTATTTTAGTTGATGGCACGGAAACTACGATTAATTTTCCAGTTCCCACATTAATTAATTACGTTCCTAATAAAATTTATGAAGATTTGATTAAAGAAATGGCTAATACTAAATATGAAATTATTAAACGTATTTCCGAAATTAAATATGATCCAAATGAAGTGGATGATGAAAGATTCTTGTTTACCATGACTGATGGTAACTATGTGTATCTTACTTTAAGTAAATTTAATAAAATTAATCATTATGTGGAAATAATTAAGGAATTTAATAAT
>CANQAO010000126.1 GCA_947589375.1 uncultured Bacilli bacterium
GTATAAATTATTCCAATCGCGAAATGTTAGTCGCTTACGGGTGGTGCGAGTTATAAATGATCCCGATTGAAAATGTTGGAAAACTCTATTATTTTAGTAGAGTTTTCTTTTTGATTTTGATATAATAAGCAAAAGGAGAGTTGACATATGGAAGTAAAAACAGGTTATATCTATCATATTAAAGACGAATTTTTTGATAAAATTAATGATAAAGGATTGATGGTAAATCACGAAAATGGTCATTCTAGACCAACATATTTTACTATTAAAGATAAGGATATTTTATGGTTTATTCCTTTAAGCAGTAAAGTATCTAAATATAAACCAATTATTGAACAAAAAATCAAAAAATATGGTAGTTGTCAATCTATAATGATAAGAGAAATTGCTGGAAGCGATTCTGTAATTTTATTACAAAATGCTTTTCCAACATTAGAAAAATATATCGATCATCCCCATATAGTAAATGGGAAGCCATTAAAAGTAATCGATAGTATCAAAGATGAAATATTAGATAATTTCAAACATTTATTGGCTTTAAAAAAGCAAGGAATTAATTTATTTTTCCCTGATATAGACTCTATCAAAAGTATAATGTTACAAGAACTAAAAAACAATAATTAACAAAATATTTGGTACATTCATAATCAAAATCAATTAAAAAATGTACTAACAATTGTACACCATACTATAAAAAATAATAAAAATGAATTAAAATTTTGGCCTACAAATGTATGACTTTTAAATAATTGTCATACATTTTATTTTTGCACAATTCCTTATAAAACAAAGGGAAACTAGCCACTGGCTAGTTGTTGTCGGACATACTTAACCTGCTTATATAAATCACATAGTAAGTACACTGTTTTTAGGATTTTTGGCTATTTTTAGGTACACACTTTTTCAAAAATAAAGGAGGGATGTAGTAAACAAATATAACAAAATATTGAATAATTAGGGACACAAAAAAGTAAATAAGGAGGTTAAATTTAATGATAATATTTCATAAAACATTAGAAAAATCAGAAAAAATTTTTAAAGCTGTTATTAATGAACTTAATAAACAAGGAATCAATTTAGATGGTGTTATTGAATCATTTAATAACAAAGAACAGGGTTTTGTTTTAAAAATATATGATACATATAACCCTGACATTGATATTTGTATTTGGGCATATTTGCCTAAAGAAAGAGAATATACAAATCAAATGAAAGTGATTGTTGGAAGACAAAGTAATTGTAATGATTTGAATTTATGGGAAGGAGATAATTTAATAATACAAATATTTTCTAATGCTAAAGCAATAGAAATGCATAAGCAAGCAAGAGATTTTATTATCGATACCATTAAGGAAAATTTGGATCGTACTTATGATCTTCCAAATATAAAAATTTAAGGAGGTATAAATATAGATTATGAGAAAAAATCACTTGGCGATTTATTAATGGAAATTGCCACTATTGTAAAAAAATATGAAAGAGATGAGTATTTTAAAACAGAAGAATCAGAAGATGATACATTGTATTCATTAAGTGAGATTCTTACTATATATCCATCTTTATCTACTTATTTAATTACTAAAGCTATTAATGAAGGTAAATTAAATGTTAAATGGCTCGGCAATCGTAGATATTTTTATAAAAAAGATATACTTGAATTCATAAATTCAAGTAGTGAAAAAGATAGTAATAATTGGCGAACTCGCTATTGACTAAATCTCAAATAACTAGAAATGGATTAAAAGGTTTTTCTATTACTTTAGAAGAAGCTAAAAAATTAGGTATAACGGATGAAGATTTAATAAATATTACTGAACTTGCGCCAAATAAGTATCGTATATTTATGCGAGGTGCTGATGGGAAAAAAAGAATAACTAAAGTTGTCTATGATATAAGAGATGCCATTAACTTAAAATGGAAATATAAAAAAGAAATAAATGAGGAAAAAGAAAGAAGAAAAAGGTATGCTCTAAATCATAAAGGTATAATTAGTTATAATTTAACTGTAAAAGAAGGAATAGAATTATATCTTCAAGACAAAAAGAAAAAGGTTGACAGAAATCAGGCTGAACTTACTACTTATGAAGATGATATCTTAAAATTCAAAAGTAAATTATTTACTAATTCCAATATTTTAGATGATGCAATAATTGATGTTAATAAAGATAGAGCAAAAGAATTTACTGAGTATTTATGGGATGCTAGAATTACTTATGGCAAAAATAAAGGAAAACCTTATGCTGAAAATACTTTATATACAGTATTTAAACTTATTAACAAATTATTTGAATTTTTTAAAAATGATTTAGAGCTTATTGAAGTTAATCCATTTAGTAATGTTCCTAATAAGCCAAAATTAAAAGTTAATAAAAAGAATTATTTAGATGAAGAAGGTATTCTTTTAATTAAAAGACATTTGAAATTTGAAAATATTAGATTTCAAACTTTAATTACTCTTATTATGGATACTGGTATTAGAAAAGAAGAAGCCCTAGCTTTAAAATATAATGATATTAATTTCAATAAAGGTACCATAACTATTTCAAGAGCACTTGTTAAATCTAAATTAAATGGCGAATTTATTGTTAAAACGGTTAAGACAGAGGCGAGTAATCGTGAAATGTATCTAACTGCCTATGCTTTAGAACTTATTAAAC
>CANQAO010000127.1 GCA_947589375.1 uncultured Bacilli bacterium
GATGATTTTTCATCATCCTCTCATAGTCAGTTTCTTGTATCAATTTAATGTCCACCAACACTATTTGACAAAGAACCCTTATAAAATTAAATTATTGTGAACATGTTTTATCATATTCATCTTTTGTTACTTCTTTGCCATCTATTTTATATTCGTACTCCTCGGCTTGATCATCAACTTCCTCACCATTTGGTGCTTTTGGTAATAGCTTTTTTTCACAAACATGTTTTGTCTCACCGCTTGGCGGGGTTTCTGGCTCTTTAACATCTTCTGTAGGTTCTTCAGTAGGTGCTTTTTGAACTGTTTGACCACCGGCTAAAGTAACCGTAATGCTGCCTACATCTTCCACATTAGCGCCAGCTGGAACACTTTGTGAAATAACAGTTCCCGTGCCACTACCTTTAACATTAACTTTAATTCCATGAGCCCCACAGAAAGAATTAACATAGCTTAAACTTTGACCGACAAAGCTTGGTAATAAAGTGATTGAATTACCTTTATTTTCATCTTTACCAATAATAGTTTCTTCATATGGTGTATTAATATTAAAACTAAATTTCTTAGGATAAGTAGCTTTCTTTAAGCCTAAGTTTTGTTTCATGGCATTTGATACGGCTTTTACACTACTATCATATAAAACATAATTGTAAAGTGATAAATTAGTGCCCCCATAGTCGACGATTCTAGCATCATGACCATTTAGATATAATCTTTGGAAACCTAGTAAATCAGCCATATCACTTTTTTTACTCTTAGCCGATACTTCTTTAAAGACATTATATAGTGATAAAATTTGATCAGTACTCATGTTGGTATTCATACTATTACTAAGTGTATCTAAAAGTTTATGAATTGTCGATAAACTATCTACTGATTTAAATTTATTTAATAACGCTTTAACTACTTCTTGTTGGTTTTGTCCTCTTATAAAGTCATTACTATTATAATTAGTCCATTTAGCTGAACACATTCCAGGGTTAGGATGTCTATTACGAGAGAACGCTAAAGCTTGTTCACCATTTAATGTTTGCATGCCTTGTTCGATGTAAACAGTATTTTTACCCCACTCACGATTACTATTTTGTTCACATAAGTTATATGGAACGTTAACTTTAACTCCACCTAAAGTGTCAACTAATTTAACTACGCCTTTAAAGTTAATTTTAACATAATAATCAATATTAATATCTAAAAAGTTCTCAATAGTTTTTTCCATACAGCCCTCACCTTGCCAAGCTGCATGAGTAATTTTATTTTTTCTCTGACCAGCAAAGCATGAAATTGGGACATATGAATCACGAGGGATACTTAAAATCGTCGTGCTTAAAGTTTTCGGATTAAAAGTTAAAACCATTAATGAATCACCATTAAAAGCACTATTCCCTATATTTTCATCGGTAGAATCTACACCCATGAGTAAGACCGTAAAGGGTTCAGTTATTGGTTTTGTCTTCTCAGCCTCATCGCTATCTTTTTTGACCTTTTTAGTTTGGGTATAAATAATTTTAGTCGTTTTTTCAATATCTTCATACCCTTCCATACTACCAAACATAATTGGATAATTAGTAGGCACAAAAATATATTTAATTGTACCCGCTTTTAAAGCATCAATAGCGGCAATATAACTGGCAAATTCTTCGGTATCATTGTCTAAAGTTTGCTTTTTAATTACTTCCTTAGGAATGATTGAGCCTTCAATACTCGTTTCGTCCTCTAAAACACCTAATTTTTCATCACCAATATCATCTAAAGATTCAGCTTCATTAGTTTTTAAAGTAATTAAACTAGCTGAATAAGTCGTATAAGATGACGTATCAGATACTTTAGCAATGGTTCCATAAACTTTAGCAATGTTATAGCTTACAAAAGCTTCGATACCGGTAAATAGAACCATAAACACGATGACGGCAATTAATTTGCTTTTTTTATATTTTCTTAAAAATCTTATTACAAAAATAATTAAAATTAAAGTAATTAGAATCACACCAATAATACCTATTAATCTTAAAATGTTTTCAATGTTATTTAATAAAGCTACATTATAGATTAAAAACCCAGTGGATCCTAATAAAATTAAAGTAAATATTAATGAAAATACAAAGGCTGTTTTATGACGTGTTAATTTCTTCATATGGAATTCCTCCCTGCACTATCTTACTTATTATAAACTAATTTCGACAATTTAACAAGTATCTCGTCAGAAGATATTAAAATTTTTTTCGAACTTTTTTTACCTTTTTTTAATATAATATAATAAAACTGCCTTATTATAATTGACAGAAAGCATTTTTTATATTACAATTATATTGCCGTAAGTTTTACATGCACCTATAGCCAAGTGGTAAGGCGTGGGACTGCAACTCCCTGATCGTTGGTTCAAATCCGACTAGGTGCTCCATATAAAAAGTATAAGCCTTGTTTTTCCAAGGCTTTTCTTTATTTTATAAGGCTTTTGTCCACTTTTTTAGTTAGTTTTGTCTAACTATTTTTTAGCTAAAAATACCACTCATAAGACAAAAACAAGTCCAAAACAAGTCCAAAATTGACCATCAAAAAAAGCTCGAGCATAAGCCCGAGTTTTATTTCATTTGAATACCACCAATAGAGTTGCCAATATTACCTGCATAAGTAG
>CANQAO010000128.1 GCA_947589375.1 uncultured Bacilli bacterium
CAAGCTTGTCAAGCGCTTTTTTTAATTTTTAAGTTAACAATTAGTTAATTTAGCTGAATTTAAAAAAAGTAGGATAATTCCTACTTTGTATATAACATTTTCCACGCTTTACCATCTTTATATAAAGCTAATTCTCGATCATTTTTATCTAAATATAAAATTTCGCCTTCGTCTTTTAATTTCACACCATTTATAATTTTTTGTTTTAAATCATCATCAACTATTTTAGTATTAATATCTAAAATATCTTTTATATTTAATATTTGATAATGACCCTGTTCAATATCTTCTAAAGTATAAGTATCTTTTAACATAAACTTCCCTTGACAAGTTCGCGTTAATTTACTCATAGTGCCTATAGTATTTAAATCTATACATATATCTCTAATTAAACTTCTGATATAAGTACCTTTACTAACTTTAGCTTCAAAAACAAAAGTTTTTTTACTATAACTTAAAAGTTTTAAATCATAAATTGTAACTTCTTTTGAAGGTAGTTTTATATCAATGCCCGCTCTAGCATATTCATAAAGTTTTTTACCATTTACTTTAACCGCAGAATATTTAGGTACTTCTTGTTTATAAGTTTTAATAAAACTTTGTAAAGTATTTTCAATTTGTTTTTGAGGTATTTCTTTAAAAGCTTCTTTTAATATTTTACCTTCCATATCTAAAGTATCAGTCTTTATTCCTAAAGTAACTTCAGCTTCATAAACTTTTACTTTACTAGTCAAAATATCTGATAATTTCGTAGCTTTGCCTAAACAAATGGCTAAAACACCTTCAGCCATTGGATCTAAAGTACCCGTATGCCCGGCTTTAGTGTGCAGTAAATTTTCTACTTGATTAACTACATCTCTACTAGTTATTCCTTTGGGTTTATTAACTAAGATAAGACCATTTATATTATTTTTGTATTTCAAAAGTTGTACCTTCTTTAGTATCCTTAAGAATAACTTTTTGATTCATGAGTTCTTCTCTAATCGCATCGGCTTTGGCATAATCTTTATTTTGTTTAGCTAAAGTACGCTCTTCAATTTTAGCTTCGATATAAGCTTTAAAATCACTATCGATTTCATCTTCTTTTAATAAATCTAAGCCTAAAACTTGATCGAAATCTTTAATTAAATATAATTTGCTTTTGCCAGATAAATCAGCTTTTAAAGTATCAAATAAAGCTGTTAAAGCTAAAGATGTATTTAAATCGTTTTCTAAAGCTTCTTTAAATTTATTTTGATAAACTTTGATTTTTTCTTCTTCAAATTCGCCTTCATCTTGAATATTTTTAATCCTATTTATAAGTTTATTATAGGCTTCTTTCATGTTATCTAAGGAAGCAAAATCAAAAATTAATTGTTTACGATAATGAGAACTTAGACACATATATCTAAAGACTAACGGATTATAACCTTTTTGAATTAGACTATCAACAGTTAAGAATTCACCATTTGATTTACTCATTTTACCCGCTTTATCATTTAAATGTTCCGTATGAAACCAGTGGGTACACCACTTATGACCTAAGTAAGCCTCGGACTGGGCGATTTCATTAGTATGATGCGGAAAAATATTATCAACCCCGCCACAGTGAATGTCTAAATATTCACCTAAATAATTAATCGAAATAACCGAACATTCAATATGCCATCCTGGGTAACCTAAACCAAAAGGACTATCCCATTTTAATTCTTGATCATCGAATTTAGATTTCGTAAACCATAAAACAAAATCGCCTTGATTTCTTTTATTCTCATCTTCTTCAACGCCTTCTCTGACGCCAACGACCATTTCATCTTCTTTGTGATTAGTTAAAGCATAATAATCATCTAATTTACTAATATCAAAATAAATATTACCATTAGATTCATACGCATAACCATCTTTTAAAAGCTTTTCGATAACTTTAATATATTTATCAATACAAGTAGTAGCTGGCACGACGATTTCCGGCCATTTTATATTTAGTTTTTGACAATCTTCTTTAAAAGCTTCCGTGTATTTATGGGCAATATCCATGACGGATTTATGTTCTCTTTTAGCGCCTTTAAGCATTTTATCATCACCGCTATCAGAATCACTAGTTAAATGACCCACATCAGTAATATTCATACATCTTTTAACATGATAACCGACATAATTTAATGCTTTTTCTAAAACATCTTCGGCAATGTAATTACGCATGTTACCAATATGAGCGAAATGATAGACAGTAGGCCCGCAAGTATATAAAGTAACCTCCTTTTCATTATGAGGTTTAAACTCTTCAATTTTTCGTGTTAATGTATTATATAATCTCATTCCCATCACCTCCTTTTCATTATAACATATTAATATATATTATTCTATAAAATAGACTTTATTATATTGTAAAATAAAGGTTTTTTTGACAAGATTTTTAATAATTTTTCATTTATATATTGCATAAAATATGGTAATATGATATTATATAAAAGTCAAAGGAAATGGACCCTTAGCTCAGTTGGTTAGAGCATCCGGCTCATAACCGGGCGGTCGATGGTTCAAATCCATCAGGGTCCACCATCTATAGTTGCGCGTGTGGCGAAATTGGTAGACGCACTAGACTTAGGATCTAGCGCCTTACGGCATGGGGGTTCAAGTCCCTTCACG
>CANQAO010000129.1 GCA_947589375.1 uncultured Bacilli bacterium
GCATCACCTTGTCTATCACTTTCGGTTACATTAGTTATTAATATTTCCCATTTACTAGTTATATTAGTTGTTCCTTCGATATTTAAATTAGTTAAAAATGCGGCATATCCAGCAGCCATGATAAACACTATACCGATTAAACCAACGATAATATATTTCTTTTTATTATTCCTATGCATTCTTCCACTTCCCTTTTATTTAAAATATAACTATGGGCAATAATTTAACCCCTAGTTATATTTTGGATTACTTTATATTAATTATAACACATTTTGCTCGTATTTGGAAGCACCATTTTAACATTTTGCCAATTTAATGGGAAAATTAAATTGGTGATACTATGATTGGAAGTAGAATCAAAGATCTTAAAGAGGACAATGATTTATATCAAAAAGATATTGCCAAAGTTTTAGGGGTTAGTAGATCTATATACTCTTTATGGGAAATTGGAGCCAAAAACATTCCTCTAAAACATTTAAATCATTTATGTAACTTCTATGATGTTAGTATGGATTATGTTTTAAAACTATCCAATAAAAAGAAAAATAAAAATATTCAAAAAATTAATATTTTAGATAAAAAGGCCATTGGTTATAAAATTAAAACTATTAGAAAAGAACATAATTTAACTTTACGTGATTTAGCTAGTGAGTTAAATACCACTTCTTCAACTATTTCGGCCTATGAAACGGGCCAAACTTTAATCTTAACAGTTTTCGCTTATCAAATATGTAAAAAATACAAAGTTTCTTTAGATTGGCTATGTGGAAGGTTATAACCTTCTTTTATTGTAAAAAAAAGACGCTTTAAGCATCATAGTTTGATTCATATCCTGTTGTTTTATAATTATTCGCACATTTTAGATATGGTTCTAATAAAAGATTACCATTTTGCTTTTCAAAAGTTACATACCCAGTACAAATAATGTTTTTACTTTGAGGATCATGAACTTCCTCTAATAATTTTTGACTAACTAAAGAGCTTACAGTAACATAATCCCTATCGCCATCTTCTAGAACTTTATAATAGTAATTATTCACATAACTTCTAGCCGCATGCATCATTTTATCTTCAACACCACTATAAGTTAAGCTTTCCTCACTACCTCCAAATAGATCGGCAAAATTACGATTATATAAAACCATCGTAATTAAAATTGATAAACAAATTATCGCAATAAAGAAAAAAGCATTATTAAGGCCCCATCCACGATTATTCATTAAAATATCCCCCTTTATTAAAGACAAATAGTTCGCCTGGTCTACCAGCGGTTTTAATCTTTTCACCAGTATGGGAAACAATATTATCATTAAATATTTTTTTTCTAAAATTTCTGCGGTCAATTTTTTTATCTAAAACAAATTCAAAAAAAGCTTGAAGTTCAGTCAAAGTAAAATCATGTGGAAAAAATTGCAGCAAAATATTGTTTTCATTGTGTAAAATACGTCTTTTAAGTTCATCAAGATTTTCGAAAAGAATTTGCTCATGATCATAAGCCATTTTGGGCAAAGCATTAATATCAAACCACTGCATATTTTCATATTGAGTTACCTTAGAAGTGATGACATTAAAATTAGTGGCAATAATTCTTTCGACTGGATCTCTATCTAAACTGCTAAAAGTTTTAGTTTCATAAAAATCATTAATATCAAATGGTATTAACTTATCACACACTTTTTTAACAGATACCTCTAAAGTTTCATCATTAGATAAAACTTTTCCAGGAATAATCCAATAATTACGATATGGTTCGGTCTTTTTTCTTTGTAATAAAATTTTAATAGTACCTTTATCCTCGGCAAAAATACTTACTAGTGTTTCAACTACGTTATAATATGACTTTGCCATAATTACTCTTTCCCCTTACATACTTTTTCATAAACTTTCGAAAGCGCAATAAAAATTTTTTTATCACTTTCGATCAAATCCAAAAGTTCAATATAATTCATCGTTTCTAAAAAATATATAATTTGCTCACGGATATTATTATCAACCACTTCTTCCAAAAGAAAATGATGACAATCATTTTTAATTAACATTTTCATTAACATAAAACTAATTAACGAATAATTATATTCTTTTTTAAAATAATCATTTAATAAGCTAATTTGGTCACGATAGCCATTATCATTAGTCATATATTTATATTTACCTTTATAAATGGCTAAAAGAAGTTTGGCCAAATCATGATTACGATATTCTTTTTTTTGATTCATATAGAGAAAAGCCTCATCGACAATATCATATAATTCATTAGCAATTTCTACTTTAAGTTTCATGTTTTTACCATAATTGTCCATAACGCACCTTCTTATTCCTTTTGATTATATCATTATAATTATATTTTAGTCAAGAACAAAGGCCAAAACATTTTGGCTTGCCTTACCTCACGGTAAGGCTTTTCTACTTCACCCACACTACTGCTCTCCGTAGATGAGTTGCCGGTGGTCGCCACCGTATTTATGTTCTTATACTTAATGCTTTTTATCAATATAATTTCTCTAGTTTTTATTTATTTTTATCATCCCCCTACCTTTATTACTTCAATTATAACAAATGTTTGGGTTATAATCAATAATTT
>CANQAO010000130.1 GCA_947589375.1 uncultured Bacilli bacterium
TATCTAAAGGGGTCTATGACCCTAGACTAACGCACTTTTTTTTCAAAAACATTTCTTTTTATTATTTCTATTATTTTATTATTATATTTCTTTTTATTGGTGCGTTAGTTCTTATGTAAAAAAGAGTGCTTGAACACTCTTTTCAATTTGTTTTAAATTTACAAAACTTGTATAAAAAATGCTTGACAGACATATAATAAGATGGTATATTAGTAATGCATTTGATTTGGATTTACTTCGGTAAATCTTTAATTAAGATGAAAAATGAAACACCTGGATATGTGTAATGGAAGGAGGAAAATATGCCAACAATAAATCAACTAGTAAGAAAAGGAAGAAAAAGCAAAACTAAAAAGAGTAAGTCACCAATGTTAAACATTGGTTTAAACAGTAAAGATAATGTGGCTACCAATACAAAATCTCCACAAAAACGTGGTGTTTGTACACGTGTGGGCACTAAAACACCAAAGAAACCAAACTCAGCTTTACGTAAATATGCTCGTGTAAGACTTTCCAATGGAAAAGAAGTAGATGCTTATATTCCTGGTGAAGGACACAACTTACAAGAACACAGTGTTGTTTTAGTTCGTGGTGGACGTGTTAAAGACCTTATCGGTGTACGTTATCACATTATTCGTGGAACTATGGACACTGCTGGCGTAGATGCTAGAAAACAAGGGCGTTCAAAATATGGTGCTAAAAAACCAAAAGATAATAACTAGAAGGGAGTGAAAACATGCGTAAAAGACGTGCAGTTAAAAGAGATGTTTTGGCAGATCCAGTCTATAACTCAAAATTAGTAACTAGACTTATTAACCAAATCATGAAAGATGGTAAAAAAGGTACTGCCCAAACTATTTTATATAATGCTTTTGACTTAGTTAAGGAAAAAACTGGTAAAGAACCAACTGAAGTATTTGAACAAGCTATGGAAAATATTAAACCAGCTTTAGAAGTTAAAAGTAGACGTGTTGGTGGCGCTAACTACCAAGTGCCAATTGAAGTTAAAGCTGATAGAAGTCAAGCTTTAGGTTTACGTTGGCTTGTACAATATGCTAGATTAAGAGGTGGTCACACCATGGCCGAAAATTTAGCTAATGAAATTATCGATGCTGCTAATGGTGTTGGAGCAGCGGTTAAAAAACGTGAAGACACTCATAGAATGGC
Source organism: uncultured Bacilli bacterium (assembly GCA_947589375.1). GTDB lineage: Bacteria > Bacillota_I > Bacilli_A > RF39 > UBA660 > Coprosoma. The sequence goes on from CANQAO010000130.1 coordinate 1,168, forward strand.
CGAAGCTAATAAAGCCTTCGCTCATTATAGATGGTAAGAAAGGAATTAAAATATGGCTCGTGAATATGATTTAAAGCATACGCGTAATATTGGAATTATGGCTCATATCGATGCTGGTAAAACAACAGCTACCGAAAGAGTTTTATTCCATACGCATAAAATCCACAAAATTGGTGAAACTCACGATGGTGAATCACAAATGGACTGGATGGAACAAGAACAAGAACGTGGAATCACAATCACTTCAGCAGCTACAACCGCTTACTGGAAAGGATATAGATTAAATATTATCGATACTCCAGGACACGTTGACTTTACTGTTGAAGTACAAAGAAGCTTACGTGTTTTAGATGGGGCAATTACCGTTTTAGATGCGCAGGCTGGTGTAGAGCCACAATCAGAAACTGTATGGCGCCAAGCTGATGACTATAACGTACCTCGTATGTTATTTGCCAACAAAATGGACAAAATGGGAGCTGATTTTGCCTACACTTTAGATACTATTGATAAATTATTAGGCGTTAATGCCAAAGCAATACAATGGCCAATTGGGGCTGAAAGTGAATTTAATGGTATTATCGACTTAGTTACCATGAAAGCTTATGAATATGATGGTAAGGAAGAAGAAGAACCAAAAGAAATCGAAATTCCAGCTGATTTAAAAGCTACAGCTGAAGAAAAACGAAATGAACTTATCGAAGCAGTAGCGGAATTCGATGACGATTTAATGAATAAATATTTAGAGGGTGAAGAAATTTCTGTTGACTTAATTAAAAAAGCCATTAGAACTGGAGTTCTAGCAGTTAAATTCTTCCCAGTTATGTGCGGAACAGCTTTAGGAAATAAAGGTATTAAATTATTATTAGATGCCGTTATCGACTATATGCCAGCTCCTACAGATATCGAAGCTATTAAAGGAACTGACTTAAATGGCAAGGAAATCGTTAGACACCCCGATGATAATGAACCATTTAGTGCGTTAGCCTTTAAAGTCATGACTGATCCATTTGTGGGAACTTTGACCTTCTTTAGAGTATATTCTGGACACTTATCAAGTGGTTCATATGTATTAAATGCTTCTAAAGATAAAAAAGAAAGAATTGGTCGTATCCTACAAATGCACGCCAATGACCGTACTGAAATAAGCGAAGTTTATACTGGTGATATTGCGGCCGCTGTCGGACTTAAAGGCACGACTACAGGTGATACTTTATGTGATGAAAAACATCCATGTATCCTAGAAAGTATGGAATTCCCAGAACCAGTTATCGAACTTGCAATTGAACCTAAATCAAAAGGTGACCAAGATAAAATGGGTCTTGCTTTACAAAAATTATC